>CAZQIK010000210.1:0-4341 GCA_964593085.1 uncultured Spirochaeta sp. | reverse complement strand
ACCAGTGTTTATCATCTTCCCACATCTGGTCATACGGCACTTCAGAGATACTGCACCAGAATGGGTCGGCTTCTGGAGTTGAGATTAATGAACCGCTATAGGTGTAGGCACGAAAAACAAGGGCCCGCAGGTTGTATCCGTCAAGAAAGCGGAAATGTAGACGGGTAATGGGGGTGAGTTCGTGCGGAGTGAGCCCGACTTCTTCCTGGGTCTCGCGGATGGCCGCGTCAAGGTAGTTTTCGCCGTCTTCGAGACGACCACCTGGACCATTTATTTTGCCTGCGCCCAGCCCACGCAGCTTATGAATGAGCAGAATTTGATCCTTGACCGTTATAAAGCATAAGACTGCCTCGTCGGTGACCGGTAGATCACTCCAGTCGTGCTCGACATTGGGTAATATATTGAAACTCATATAACTCCTATCGTCCAGGAGGGTACTCATGTTGTAGATTATTGGCAAGGAGCTTATGGAAGATTACGAAGCTGATGGAACGAAAGTTCAAGATAGCGGAACCGGATCCACCGTACCACGCGCGGAGGAGCTGATAATCTCAATCTACAGCCAAATACAGGCCCGCCGTGAAGCCGGCGAGCCGTGGGGGTACGTTGTTATGTCCGTGGCTACATATCGTTGTATTCAGGCGTATCGGGCCCGTTTGGGAGAACTGCCGGAAGGACGTGAAGACTACCTTGGACGGTACGAACTTTTTGGCTTACCCGTCTTGATTGACGACATTGAAGGCTGCCGGGTTGTTGAGTAGATGTGAACCAAGCACACGGACGGCTGTATGCATGAGTTCATCCGGCTCAAGCGGCATGGGGTGTGTAAAAAATCTCTTTATGTCTGCCCAGCCAGCGTCGGTGGCCGCGCCTGGCACCGCGAGTCCAGCGCTCCCGGATGCAGCGCTGCCGGATCCAGCGCCGTTGCTCAGCAGCCGCTGGAGCATAGTGCGGCGGATCCGCGGATAAAACGCAACCCGAGCTTTGGTAATTCCCAGTGAGCGTCCTAGATCCTCAATGGCATCGGGGAGGCCGCCAATTTCATCTACAAGTCCAAGACGTACCGCATCATGCCCGGACCATACCCGACCCTCGGCAAGCGGAGCAATCTCAGCTGGCGGTCTTTTCCGGGCCTCGGCGGTTCGTTCAATAAAAGCCTGGTAAATCCTATCCATTTCTTCCTCTAACATACGTCGTTCGTCGCTGTTGGGTTTGCGTAGTGAACTTGGAAAGTCGGCCGACGGGTGGGTCTTCAGAGTTGAGACCGAGATACCAAAGCGACGAAGCATGTCGTGCAGGTTCACCAAAACTCGAATGACGCCTATGGAGCCAGTAACGCTGAGGCTCTCAGCAAAGCTGCGACGGGCGGCAAGAGACAGCCAGTACCCACCGGAAGCCGCTACCGTTCCCATAGAAACGTACAGAGGTTTCTCCATGGCAAGCTGTTGGAGTGCTTGGTAAATATTTTCGGATGCAGTGGCCGACCCGCCGCCGGAATTAATGCGCAGGACAACTCCCACGACTCTTCGGTTTTTGCGAAGTTTTTCGATGTAAGACGTGAAGTTTTCATCACCGACGGCCTGGCCCATAAGCGGTAGTCGGCGCGAACGACCATCAACAATGGCGCCCTCGAAACACAACACAGCAATGTGCTTGCCTCGGCCGTAGCGGCCCTTGAGGCGGAATGGCTTGGCCTTCTTTTCCTTGCTCGCGCGCCGCTTCGCTTGCCACTCGGGCGGTGTGGTCAATGCGGTACAGAAGCCTTTTTCTACGGCTGCACGGGCCGAGATAATGCCGTACTCAGCCGCCGATTCCAACCTTTTAAGGGGCTTTCTCAATGCCTCGGCAGAACGCATGGATATAGTTTCCCAGCGCTGTCTTTGGAGTTCGTCGTACTGCTCCTTACTGAGCGGGTCGACGCGGTCGTGTTTAAGCGAGTCTGCAGCCGACTTGTAGCGGCCCCGGCGGAAGACCTCAATACCTATTTTACTTTCGGCAAGCAGTTTGCGAAAGAATAAGAGTTCGGAGGATAATCCAAGGAGAGAGAATGAACCAAGCGGGTGTATGTAACGAGTGTCGCATACCGAGGCTAAATACAACTCACCAGGGCCGTACTCCATTGCATAGAACTCCAGTTCCTTGCCAGAGTTGCGCATGCGTTCCAGTTCGCGTCTCACCGCTTCAAGCCCGGCATAACCCGCCTTAGTAAAGCTGGCTTCACACCGGATGTATACACGTTGAATTTTTCGGGATCTTATTACCCGCTGTACAGTCTCTAAAAACTGGTCGTAGCGAAATGAGTCTTGTGAGCTTGGGGGTGCCAAACCCGGCACAAGTGGTCCGGTATCGCGAAAGCTTCCGGCAAGTCGAATTTCAAAATAGCGCACACATATGCTCCTTGTTGAATGTCAACTTTAGTATAGCCTGCGTGTTCGTTCATGGCTACATTCTGGGGTATGCAGCAGATTGTGATAGTTGGTGCAGGGCCGGTTGGCATGGTCGTAACGGCGTTGTGTGTGGAACACGGTGCTGAGCCCTATGTGGTGGAACGGCGTCTGCAGGCCCGTGAGGGATCTCGTGCTATTGGGGTGGCACCGGCCTCACTTCAAATACTTGGCCGACTTGGACTCGAGGAAGCAATGCTCGAGCGTGGAGTGCCGGTGCGGGCTGCCTATGTGCATAACGAACACCGCGTTCTCGGTCGGCTCGGCTTCTCCGAAATATCTGGCCGTCACCCGTATATCCTTGTTGTCCCTCAGGTGGAGACCGAGGAGTTGCTGCGCCAACATCTCACTCAACAAGGTGTCGTAGTCCACGAGGGGTGGACTGTAGAGAGCCTGTCTGCAGGAGCTGAATCCTGCGAGTCGGTTCGGCTTCAACTGCGGCGTACTGAGGTCGATGTTGTCACCGGCAAGCCGCCGCTATCCTCCAATATCGCGGAGCTGCAATCCCAGTACGTGGTGTGCGCCGATGGCTTTCGTGGACAGTTAGCCGCGCAGCTTGGTCTGTCCTCTCCGCCGCATTACTTGCCGTATCACTTTGTTATGGGTGACTTTCATGATAGAAGCGCGCTTGGGGCGGATGCTCATTTGTGGTTTACCAGCTTTGGTGCGGTTGAGTCGTTCCCGTTGCCAGCGGGAAACAGGCGGTGGATAGCACAACTTAATAGTGACCGCTCTCAGGAGCTTTCCAAAGATGCAGAACTTTCCAAAGATGCAACCGACGATGTAGCGGAACTTGAGCAACTTGTTTATGAGCGGACTGGGTTTTCATTGCGGAGCGAGGATTGTTCCTGGCGGAGTTCTTTTCAACCGGTAACACGAATAGCTCGTGAGGCTGCCGTCGGCCGGTGTTTTCTTGCAGGTGATGCGTTGCATGCCATGTCTCCCATTGGCGGCCAAGGAATGAACTCGGGCATTGCCGATGCTGAACTCCTGTCCGAGCTCTTAGTGCAGCTTGTACGGTTTCCGGCGGACGCAGCGGGCTCGCATGGCCCACATGGCTCGCATGGCCCACAACTGTCCTTGAGTCGTGCTCGGAAGGTGTATGCAAAGGCCCGACTGCGGGCCGGTTCATCTGCCGCCTCGCGTGCGGGAGTTGGTACCCATATTGGTTCTCTGCGCGGACGCGTAGGTTCAGGCGTTCGCAGTACTCTCATTCAGGCGGCACTTAACTCGCCTCTGCAGAAGCACCTTGCGTCACATTTTGCAATGCGTACTATTCCCTACCGGCGTGCGGCGCATGCGCTACAGCGATGAAGTGGGTCCGTACGCAAAGCACAACTCCAACAGTCCAAACATTCGTAGCTTGCGGTCGGGGCTGCTGAATCCTTCCTCTGCCAGCAGTTCGTTAAAGCGGGTACGGTCTGGATAATGGGCTAGGCTCCGAGCAATGTAGCCATAGACCGCTGCATCTCGGTGAAGAAGTAGGCCCCAGAGACTGCCCCAGATGCGCAGCAGCGCAATGGAGACACTGCTCAACAAGCGAACAGGGGAACGCGAGAACTCAAGTACAGCTAAGAGGCCGCCAGGTGCAAGTACCCGCCGAACTTCAGCAAGTGTTTGCGACAAGTTTGGAGCATTGCGTAGCGCGTAACCTGCAGTAACCAGAGTGAACTCATGCTCTGCACAAGGGAGAGAGGACATGTCGGCCTCAATAAAGCTAACGCTACCTGATCTGTCGGCAGTCGAGATTTCCAAAGAGGTTTCGAGACGCCGTTTGGCCTCTGCCAGCATGTCGGGATTGAGGTCTACGCCCAGTATCTCGGCATGTGGGAAACGCTCAGCCAAGGCCAGCGTGAGATCCCCGGTTCCGCAGGCAAGGTCAAGAATGCGCATACCG
>CAZQIK010000209.1:0-4351 GCA_964593085.1 uncultured Spirochaeta sp. | reverse complement strand
GAACCGTAGCGCAAGCTGGGCCAGAGGAGGCGCCACAAAAATCAGGATCCCAACGCCCATAAGTCCGCCGAGGGCGGAGCAAATGAGGTCAAGCGTAAGCGCGTAGCCACCTTTACCCTGAAGGGTAAGTTGGTAACCGTCTAGAGTTGCCGCGCTTGATGCTGGCGTCCCGGGAATGCGGAGGAAGGTTGCGGGGATATCCCCGGCAAAGATGGCAGTGAAGGTTGCCCCAATGATCATTGCCAATCCGGCAAGCGGTGGCATGTAGTAGCTGATTGGTACAATGAGGGCGGTCGCCATGGTTGCCGTTAGTCCGGGCGTTGCACCGGCAAATATTCCAAAAAGCATTGCCATGAACCAAGGGAACAAGATACTCGGATGCATGACCTGCACGAACAACTCAACCATCTGACTGCTCCTCACGGTTCAAAAAGGTAATGAAAGAACTCCTCGTGGAAGGGGCACCCGAAATGCCGACACAAATATGAACGCAATAAGGACCACCAATGCTAACGACAGGAGCAGAGCCGGAGCTGGCTTAGCATTGAGCCGAAGCAAGACGACTAGCGAGAAAAGAAAACCGGTGAGGACGAACCCTAAGACGGGCAGGACGAGAACAAATACCAGCAGTGCCACCAGCAGTAGCGCCACAGTTTGATTTCCCCAGTTTTTTCCACTTGCTCAATACGGTCAGACAGCGCTGGCCTTGCGGCCGGTGGGACCTGTGCGGTCTGTTCGGCCTGCGCTGCCAGTGGGACCTGCGCGGTCGTCGCATGACGTGGCGTGGACGATTGATCTCCGCTCCCGTGTGCTTTTCGTCGGCGCCAGGCTACATAGCGCATAAGCTCTACCACGCCAGCTAAGCAGAAGAACACTCCCAATATGGTTGGAAAGAACTGCGGGCCAGGAAGACGCTCTCCGCGCTGCATGAAGATAGGCAGCTGTGAAGCAAAGACCAGAGTTGTAACACCAACAAGAAACAAAATGATCGGAAAGTTCAGTGAGTACTTTCGTGTTTCGGTTGGGCCGTTCTGTTTCTCGTTATTGGTCTCGTCGCTCATCATACCGCCTATAAAACATGGAAAGGGGTGCACCACGCACGGTGACACACCCCAAGAGCAGTCTCTTAGTCTTTTTTCAGTGGGCTATTAGGCCCCAATTTCGCGGATGATCGTTTGCCATGTGTAGTGCTCGTCTTCTACAAATTCGGCATATTCATCGCCAAGTCTGATTCGAATGCCAAAACCGGCATCGGCCATGAAGTTTTCGAACTCGGTAGAAGTTGCAATTTTTTCGCCAGCCTCAATGAGCACCTGTCGTACATCTTCAGGAGTACCGGCAGGAACCGCAAACCCACGCCAGGTACCACCGGACCACTCAACTCCCTGTTCCTTTAAGGTCGGCACATCCGGGAAGGCCGCGTTCCGCTGGTCGGACATTACCGCAAGCGCGCGAAGGTTTCCCGCCTCAAGCTGCGCTTGAGCTTCGGGAAGGCTGTTGGTTATAACGTCAACATGACCACCAAGCAGGTCCGTAATTGCAGGTGCCGCACCTTCGGATGGGATCCATAATGTGTCGTCGGGGTCGATACCGGCTTCAAGCAGCATTCCTACACGCGCCAAGTCCCACACGCCGCCGACAGCCGTGCCGGAGAACGAAATCTCCCCTGGGTTCGCCTCAATTGCGTCAAACAGATCTTGCACTGTCTCGTAGGGTGAGTCCGCGCGGACAATAACGCCCGCCGCATCTTCATTCATTTGCAAGATGTAGTCGTAGTCGGCATAGGTGATGTCGGCCAGACCCATACTCTCCAGGGTAGCCAGCTCAAAGGTTACCATAGCAATGGTATAGCCGTCCGCTGCGGCGCGTGCGCCTGCGGAATGACCTACTGCGCCTCCACCACCGGTGCGATTCTCTACAACAAAAGGAACGCCCAGCTCCTGCTGATATGCGTCTGCCCAGAATCGGGCTACACGGTCAGTACCTCCACCGCTACAGGCCCTTGAGTACAGTTAGCACCTGTTGCATTATAGTAGGATCGGAAAGTGCAGCTGTCAATTTAAAAGGGAACGGCGTTCTATTTTTCTGTGGTACTATAGAGCGTGTCGCATTCAAGGACGACGTTGTCCCAGGCCGCAGGCACAACGGCATTTCGGAGAGAAAGTATGCCTAAAAAGATGTCGCGCGCCATAAAATCAACGGCTCTACCGGACTCGGTTCCTGCTGTGGCACGCACAATGCAGATCCTTGAGCAGCTTTCGATGGCTGAAGGAATAGGGGTTAACGAGATCTCGCGCAGCCTGGCGCTACACAAGAGCACCGTTTTCCGCTTTTTGAGCAGCCTCCGGAACCTCCATTACGTTCAGCAGGACCCGATAACCGAACACTATCGAGCCACCATTAAACTGTTTGAGCTTGGCGCTCGAGTGGTTCAGCAGCTCGAGTTCGTACCAGATGCAAAGCAGGTCATGGAAACCCTCGCTGCCGAAACAGATGAAACCATACACCTTGCGGTTCTTGAAAACGACAAACTGGTCTACCTCCACAAGATTGAGTCAACCCAAACCTTGCGCGTATTTATGAAGTCGCGACCAGGCCAAACAGCACCACTTCACTGCACCGCTTTAGGCAAGTGTCTCCTCGCGTTCGCGCGTCCCGACCTTGTCGATAAGATTGGTGCGGACAAAGCGCTAACCGGCTTCACGCCCAAGACCCGCACAACTATTTCTGCATTGAATCAGGATCTCGAGCAGACGCGGCTGTGCGGCTACGCAGTTGACGACGAAGAACATGAGCCCGGCGTCAGTTGTATAGCGGCCCCAATCCTCCATCCGGACGGCACAGTCATAGCCGCACTTAGCTTGTCTATGCCGACCGCACGTGTTACCGAAACCGTGAAGAAGCTCTACGCAGAAAAGCTCACGGAAGCGGCTAAAGAAGTGCGTCGCCGCTTGTCAACGGACGACTCCCCCTGAGGCGTCGCCCTCAGGCCTCAGCGCACAACTCGTCCAGAGGCGTCGCCACAGGCTAAGGTCTCGATCTCGGCCCGCGTAACATAGTTAATGTCTCCCTCTATGGAGTGGCACAAAGTGCTTGCCGCCACAGCAAAGGACAGCCTTTGAGCAGAATCACCCTTGAGAGCAGGGTCGCACGAGGCAAAGATCAGGGCCGCCCCAAATGAATCGCCCGCCCCAACACGGTCAACAATATGGGTAATTTCGTTTGGCCTGTACTTGCCGTCTCGCATCGGCGCAAATACCGCAACCCCGGTCGAGGCCTCATACAACATCGCTCCCCAACGATTATGAGAAGCTGAAACACTTTCACGAAGCGTTATTGCAACCTGCTGCACATTCGAAAAGCGCTCCACAATTCGGCGTGCAACCTCGGGGTAGCGCTCAATATCCAAGCTACCCTGGTCTGCCCGGCTCTCACCGGCACGAATTCCTAACACGTCGTCGGCATCGGCTTCATTTGCAATAACAAGATCAACATAAGGGAGGATCTTCTCCATGGTACTGCGTGCCAGGGCCTTTGGATCTCCCTTATCGTCCCAGCGCCATAACTTGCCACGATAGTTCAAGTCGCACGATACAGTCAGCCCCTGATCCTTAGCCGACCGCACTGCATCCGTGGCTGCTTCGGCTGCTTTTTTAGACAGGGCCGGGGTAATTCCTGTTGTGTGAAACCAATCTGCGCCCTTAAAGATGGCCGCCCAGTCGTACGCGCTTGTAGCGGTAAGGGCAACTGCGGAGTGGTCACGATCGTATACAACGTTGCTTGCGCGCTGGTTTGCACCTACCTCGATATAGTAGGTTCCTATTCTGCCGGACTCTGTGCGGACAATAGCCGATGTATCAACACCTATCCCATTCAGATAGGTAATGCAGGCGTCGGCAATAGGATTCCGCGGTAGTGCCGTAACAAAGGTTGCCGTGCCGCCGAGCAGGGCGACGCCAGCGGCGATATTTGCCTCGGCACCAGCGAAAGAGACATCCAAGGTGCCGGGAAGCGCCTGCGCAACACGCCGATTACCGGGAACTCGAAATCGCGTCATTACCTCGCCAAAACTCACCACGTGTGCCATGTTCTTTACTCCCATCTGTGTTGCGCTTGGAAAGCTACTGTACCGAAACGACGCCCAAGGCTGCGTCGCGGGCCCGATCCTCAATCTGTTTCCAGTTTCTATTCACAATGAGGTTCTTTGGTGCAAGCCAGGATCCTCCGACAGCAAGAACCTCCGGCAATGCAAGCCAGTCGTTCATGTTCTCGCGCGTAACGCCACCAAGCGGAATATAGCTGAGACCAAGATGGCGATAGGCGGAATTTACACTCTGAAGGTATTTGATGC
>CAZQIK010000208.1:0-4358 GCA_964593085.1 uncultured Spirochaeta sp. | reverse complement strand
CTACCACGACGGCGGCGACACGGTGGAGTTCTGGAATAAGCGGGCGCCGCAGTTTCGGCGTAACACGACCGGTGAGGCCGGGGCCGGGCGAGTTGCAGGGGTGTTTGCGTGGTTGCGTGGCCGTGGGCTGGAGTTGTCAGGACTCAATGTGCTGGATATTGGGGCTGGCCCCGGATCGTTTACCGCGCCACTTGCGCGGGAAGGAGCTCAGGTAACAGCAATAGATGCCTCGCCAACCATGATAGAGCTGCTGCATGAGGAAATGCACTCCGCCAAAATCGACAACTACACTGCCTTTACCGCTGCTTGGGAAGATCTTGTCCCGAGCGAGTACGGCTGGCAGGCTGCCTTTGACCTGGTGTTTGTCTCTATGTGCCCCGCCCTTTCGGACATCGAGTCACTGCAGAAGGCCTTGTCCTGCTCGCGAGGCTATCTCTACATTAATGCCTTTGCCGGAAAGCGGGAGAGTCATGCGCTTTATGAGATCTGGCATTCACTGGAGGGCACCAAGCCCCCGAGCACACCCGACGACGCCTTTTTTCTCTCCAATCTGCTGCACACCCTTGGCTACGATTTCGACCTCACCATCTACAGTTCCAGCTATGATGAAGAGATGACTGTCGACGAGGCTGGCCCTCTTTTGACCCGCTCCATTAAGCGTTGGAGTCCCAGTTGCAGCGAGACCGAGCTTACGCGCGCCGTAGACAACTACGTTGAATCGCACCGGCAGGACCACATGCTGGTGAACACGGTAAATAACCGCCACGGAAGGATCTTGGTCAAGTCAGCCTCCACCCGCCAGCCACTTCGCAGTCTTTAGCGAGGATTACGCGCGTAAGCGGTTAGGCTTCCCCGGGGCGGCGGCTTTCCAAACGTAGGCGCGTGGTAAGCGCTATTTGTAGGGCTGAAGCTTCGCCGCTACTTCCTCGGCGCTAAACACCTTGCCGGATCCGACCGTAATTCCGTCCACGGCGTAACCTGGCGTTCGCATAACGCCCATCTCAACGATCTGATCCATGTCCGTGACCTTTTCGACCTCGGCCTCCAGACCAAGCTGCTCCATGGCAGTACGCACATTTTTCTCTAAGTTCTCACAATTTGAACAACCAGGACCAAGTATTTGAATAGTCATAGGTAATCTCCTTTTTCGGTAGTCTTCATTGCTATATTGGCCAATAAGCCACGTTTTGTCAAGGTGTCCCGTGGGCTGAGGCGGCTTTTGTAAACTCAAGCCGAGGCTTGTTGCGGACATCGAACCCGGACTCAAGGATTTCACTCTCACCAGGACGAAAAATGGTCTTGCGGACACCGTTGTCAGGCACACGATACTCCATGCTCCCGAAACTGAGAGAAACGCCACGGAACAGAGTGTCCTCGACCACCAAAATGCTTTTGCGCGATGCCCGCATTTCCTCGCGCATAGTTGGCAATCGTTTGCGTAGCTCATCAATATCTTTTACGACAGTGGCCCCGGCAGCCTGCAGCTGCTCACGAGCCTGCAGCAGGCGCCCATCGTTACGCCCATCCCGCAGCGCCTTTTCCAGCTGTGCTAACTTCTCTTCAATGCGGTCAAGCTCCCCCTGCTTGTCCTCAAGCGCCTTTTTTGCCGAGCGGTACCCCATAAGCAACTCAGGCGCAACGCCTATAGCCACCCGTGTGGCCGCCTCGTTAAAGTTGCCCAATTTTTTGCACCACACGCTCCCACCAACAATGAGCGTGCTCGCAATAATCTCTGAGCGTCTCCCATTGAGCAAACAATGGTGCGCCACCACCATGTGAGAGTGCATAATGGCTTCCTCAACAAAGGCATGCCCACGGCAGGTAACTCGGGCACTCTCTACGTACCGCGCATACAGATCTCCACCGCACTCTATGGCTCCATCCGCATTTCCGTTGATTCCGGTTTTCAGCACAATGTTTCCACCAGCGCGGAGGGTAGCCTTACCCACACCCTTGCCTACTTGAATATCGCCGTCGGCCTCTATAATGAAATTATCCGCGATGTTCCCCTCAACAACGACAGAACCCTCGAAGTGAATGTTCCCGGTCTCGTAGTTCACGTTCTTAACCGTAACCACCGGCTCTACAATAACCGTACCGTCTTCAAGAATGCGCACATTACCGTCGCAGCCAGCATACAGGTGACGCTCGTCACGGCTAAGGTATGTATTCCGCCCCGCCTGTAGCCGAACTACGACAACATCGGTCTGAGCAGGAATGGTTTCGCCGGTCACGGTACGTCCATCTTCGGCTCGTATCGGTGGAAGCAGTTCGGCAAGAAGCTCATCCTGATGCCTGTTGTCGATGAAGTTCAGCTCCTTGAGGTTAATGCGGTCAAACTCCATCTCAAGGTAGGGTTTGCCGCGATTCGTATTAAAGTGGTACGTAATTCGATGTCCCGATCCGTACACCGGCTCTCGTCCGGTAGCAACCACCACCGGAGTTGAGTAGTTGTGCGCCTCGATCATCTGGTCGATGTTGGAGAAATCAACTCCAAACACCACTCCGGCCTCATCCAGAGCCTCAAGCGCATCATCGCGCGACGGCACCGCGCCACCCTTGTGAGGCGCTTTTATGGTGAGCTCAGCCGACATTCGGTCGTCAGCTACGCGCACCTCAAACTCCGCCTCAAGGCGCCGACCTTCCGGCCAGTCTATCAGCGGCACCGGCTTACCCGCCTCTTCATCTATCGCACTACGAATGCGGGAACTTGGTACTCGTGGTGCCCCAAGAAGTCGTAAACGGCTTTCTATCTCATCAGGATAGACCGGAGAACCATGGGCACCTGGCGCACGTACCACTACGTAAACCCTGCCCTTGTGGCAGTAGAGATCAAAATTTCCGTCTTTGGAATCATGAGATGACTGCATTGTGTCACCGATTGTAACCCGCATTCACGTCACTGTCAGCGTTGCGGCGCGACAGCCAGCAATTCTACATGTGAGGCAGCCGAATGGGCTTGAATGGCGCAAGGTGGGGTGAGCCTGCCTTAGTCCATTTCTCGGGGACGAGTAGAGAGAATTTTTTGTTAATTCGGACCCATATTCCCACCCATATTTATGGCCATAAATATGGGTCCAAATTGTAGTTTTTTTAGATGTTTCGTAAGCGTCATAAGGTGAGCTTCCGGTGAGCCCCACCCTCATGGATTGGCAGGGGGGATCCGGGGTAGGCTGCACCAGTACTTGATGCGGTGGGAACAGGAAAAGATGTCGTCATTAATTATTGTAGTAGTTATTCTGTTTGTAGCTGAGTTAGTCCGCTCCTCTATTGGCTTTGGCAACGCCTTGGTGGCCATGCCCCTGCTGGTGTTGGTTATGGATCTGAGACTTGCAACGCCGCTTGTAGCCTTGGTAAGCATGACTGCGGCGGTGGTAATTCTTGGAAGCAGTCTACGGGATGTCCGCTTCTCCGATGCCTGGAGACTAAACCTGGGAGCTCTCGCCGGAGTTCCGCTTGGCGTTCTCGTTCTGAACAAGGTGCCGCAACAACTTGGGGTAGGAATCATCGCGCTGCTCATCATCGGATACGGGGGTTATAGCCTGATGCGCCCCGATCTGCTCCGGCTATTCTTGATTAGCCTGCCCGGGGTACTCCTGGCCACTGCGATCGGGCGCCGTGTGAACCACCGCGTGTCCTACCGCAGCTTTCGAAGAGTTATCAACCTTTTTTTGATCGCAATGGGATTTTTCATTCTTGCGCGTTTATGGTAGGTAATAGTGATGCAGAAACCAAACGCTGCAACCAAGCAGCAGATCAAACGCCTGCGGGAGCTGGTACAGAAGGCAACGCGCGTTGCGGTGCTCACCGGAGCCGGAATTTCAGCCGAAAGTGGTATTCACACTTTCCGAGACGCCCAGACCGGCCATTGGTCCAAGTTCCGCCCAGAAGAACTGGCAACCCCTGAAGCCTTCCGGCGCAACCCGGACATGGTGTGGCGCTGGTACGCTGAACGGCGCAGAGCCGTACGGGCGGCCAAACCAAACGCGGGGCATGTCGCTTTGTCTCGCGTGGAGGCAAGCGTGCCAAACTTCACGCTTATAACGCAGAACGTCGACGGTTTGCATAGCCGGGCCGGAAGCCAGCGCCTTATTGAAATTCACGGAAACATACTGCGCGTGCGCTGTTTCGGTGGATGTGTCTCATACGCCGACTGGGGCGCCGACTGGGGGGAAGCCGAAGCACGCGAATTTCCTGGCAGTCAGGGTGCAACGGGCCGTGCGGTTCCAGAGCTCGGTTCGGTACCACGGTGCCCTGAATGTGGCGACTACTTGCGGCCGGATGTCGTCTGGTTTGGCGAAAACTTGCCTGAGATCGGAAGAGCGTCGTGTAGGGAAAGAGTGTAGATCTCGGTGGTC
>CAZQIK010000207.1:0-4366 GCA_964593085.1 uncultured Spirochaeta sp. | reverse complement strand
ACCACTTAGTCACAGTCACCGCTCAGTCACGCACACGAATAACTACCAGCCGCGGCTGGTCACTGCCCTCACTTAGCTCTACAACATCGTCATGAATCTCAAGCCGATCAGCAGTCAGTTTTGAAACCCACACCCGAATTTCATCACGAGGGGGTTCGGACTCATGCGTTATCTGCAGCGCACCGTCTGGGGTCCGAGTGTGCTCATCTGCAGGCCAGGGCAAGCCGGGACCGTGTGCCCTATATATCGTATATAAGGGCTGCATCTGTCCGTCCGTGGTTACTTGGAATCCGCCGAAAACAGGTGACTTGCTAACGGAGTGAATATAGTGCAACTCAAAGGTTTCACCCGGCACCACGTCCGTGGAGTAGTAGCGGGTGCTCTCTCTCCCATCACGCACTTCAAGCCGCAGTGTAGCGGTATTTCTGTTCACACACGCAGTGAGAGCTAAGCCTACAAGCAGCAGCACCACCGCAGCGGACGCAGTGCGTCCGGATACCGGCCGCGCAAGAGCGCCACCCCATCTCATATAACCGGCACCGCGTCCGGCAATATGCGCTTGGCCTTGTGACGTTGGTACATGTAGATACCCACAAACCCAACGAGACTAACAATATCTGAGGCGAGGTTCGGCCACACCATTGCAACCGAGATTGCAAAGAGTATTGCCGTTTCCCACCACTCAAGCTTGACAATAAGCCACTGTTGAATCACGGCACTAAAACAATAGATTCCAAACAACGCGGTCAATCCAACAAGAAGCGCGCCGTACCAGGTAGTGTCTACCAAGAGAAACTCTGGGTTATACACAAACATGAAGGGCAAAAAGAAGGCCCCAAGATCAAACTTAAAGCCATAGAGTCCGGTTTTTATAGGATCAGATCGCGCAATGGCCGCAGCCGCGTACGCGGCAACACCAACCGGCGGGGTGTCGTCAGCAAGGATAGCGTAATACAAAATAAAGAGGTGCACCGCCACAACCGGTAGCGTCGGCTCGACTTCAAGAATAGCCGGGGCAACCAGAGTCGCCATAACCGCATACTTAGCCGTGGTGGGCAGCCCCAGACCAAGGATGATCGACAGGAAAGCGGAGCCCAAAAGCATCATGAATAGGCCTTGGTTGGCAAGAACCGAGAACAGTAGGGTCACGCGCATTCCCATGCCGGTGAGCGTCACGACGCCCACAATTATGCCTGCACTCGCACAGGCAACTGCAATACCTGCCATACTCTTGGCGGCTGAGTCTAAACTGCCAATCAAGTCATTCCAGAACCCCCGAAGTTCTTCAAACAAGAGGGCTTGTAGCTGGCCCTTACCTGACCTTGCCTCGTTATAAAGCCGAATTGCGCGCTTAACCACAATGACGCCAATGGAGGTGAGAATAGCAAAATACCCGGCGGCGTACGGCGTCATGCGAGCAATCATAAGGTAGTAAATGAGGACCCCAATTGGAATCCAGTAAAAAATGCCTCTGAGAAATGTCGACCAGAACGGTGGAATCTGATCTTTCGGCATCGGCTTCATGCCGGTTTTTGCTGCCTGTAAATGAACCATGCCTAAAAGTCCGACGTAACTAATGAGCGCCGGAAGCAATGCCGCTCCGGCAATCTGCCAGTAAGGAATCCCGGTGAACTCGGCCATAATAAATGCAGCCGCACCCATAACCGGAGGCAAAAACTGCCCGTTTGTAGAGGCTGCGGTCTCAACGCCACCGGCAACATCGGCATCAAAGCCTGTTTCTTTCATGGTTGGGATAGTAATTGAACCTGTCACAACCGTATTTGCAACCGAGCTTCCGGCAATGCTGCCCATAAAGCCGCTTGCGAGGACAGACGCCTTTGCTGGGCCTCCTCGGAAACGGCCTAAGAGTGAGAACGCAATCTTTACTATATACAGCCCCGCCCCGGATGCTTGGAAAAAAGAGCCAAACAACACAAAGGCAAACACAAAAGTTGCAGAGACGCCTATAGGAATTCCAAATATCCCGGAATTGGTTATGTAAAGTTCATTGATCACCCGCGTTATTCTGTACCCGCCGTGGCCAATAAGCGCTGGCATATACTGTCCAACAAAGGGGTAAATGAGAAAAACGAACGCCACAGTCGGCAGAGGCAGCCCAAACGCGCGGTAGGCAGCTACAAGAACCAACACAACCGCGAGACCGCCCATCCACAGATCGGTAACGGTAGGCGCACCAACTCGAGTAGCAATTTCACGATAGTTGTAAAAGATGTAAAACATACTGAGGAAACCGATAACGGCCAGTAAAATATCGTACCACGGAACCGTATCGTAGCTTTCAAGCTTTTTTCGATTATGCGGGAAATAGAAAAAGCACAGCGCCAGTCCGAAAGACAGGTGCATGGACCGCTGCAAGACCGAGGTAAGCATGCCGAACCCAAGAGTATAGAAGTGAAAAAGCGACCACGCTATACCCACCAAAAAAATTAACAGGCCGATCTTTCCCCCAGGAGTACGTATCCGTCCCTCATCGCTCAGTTTGGACAGGTCGATCTCGTCCCCTTCCGTAACCACACTATCAATGCTCACGGGTGCGTGCTCCTTTTTTGGTGAAGAAATAAAAAGGTACGGGACATTGCGCCCCGCACCTACCTAAGATGTGTTGTAGCGTACGAGGCTGCTTACATGCCGTTCTCGGCAAAGAAGCGCTCGGCGCCCGGATGCAGCGGAACTGACATACCGTCAAGTGCACTTTCAAGCGTGATCCATTTGGCCGAGGAGTGCGCCGACTGCACAATATCTATATTCTCAAATATCGTGCTCATGAAGTCGTACACAATGTCTTCCGAGAGATCCTCGCGTGCGACCACGATCGAGACAACACCAACCGTCTCGGCTTCTTGTACGCCGGTGTAGGTGTCACCCGGAATAGTAACACTTGCATAGAAGTCTTCAATGTCCATGAGTCGGTCAGCAAACTCGCCGGTGATAGGAACAATAATGATGTCCTGAGAAACCGCAAGGTCGGCAATTACGGCCCCACCGATAGCCACCGTGAAGAACGCCGCGTCAATGCGCCCGTCGCGCAAGAAGTCGGCCGCTTCGCCAGCATCAAGTCGCTCCGCTGCGGCAAGATCGTCTTCCGTTAGTCCGGCAGCTTCAAGAATTTGCAGTGCGTTCACCTCGGCTCCGCTTCCAAGTGGGCCCAGTGCTACGCGCTTTCCTGCTAGATCACCCGGATCGCTAATTCCTGAGTCTTCACGAGCAATGAGTTGCACCGGCTCAGGATATAATGAAAACAGCCCCCGCATATTCGTCACCGGGTTGCCGTCCCAGACATTGCGCCCGTTGTATGCGTACGAACCCACGTCATTTTGAACAATAGCCATGTCAAGATCGCCACTGTTGATCAAGTTGCTGTTTACCGCCGACGCCCCGGAGGACTCAACAGTAAGGCTTACACCGTCCAAGTGAAGGTGAACAACCCGTGACATAGAACCTGCAATGGGGTAGTAGGCACCGGTAACCCAACCGCCACCCATGTTGAGACGGCTTGAACTCGATCCGGCTTCCGAAGCGCCACCTGCAAACAAGTTAGCGGCTCCCGCAGTAAAGATGAGAAGAAATGCCGCCGCTACCATAAGCAACTGCACCGACTTTCGTGTGAAATTTTTCGTCATAAAAGGCCCCCTTTTTTTCGACTCAAGAAACATGACAAGAAAAACGTCCCTACGGCTCGTTTCTTCCTACCACCTCCTTGTGACTATGGTCTATGCACCGCCTTTAATCCTCTATCCATAGGGAACTAAGCCGGTGCCCCGTGGCAATAAACGCCCTCAGGCGTCACACCACCAATGTAGCCTGACTATATTCGTAATGATTAACCAAGCTGTCAATAACATTTCTCTAACAAGACAATAACATTCCGCTAACACAACGGTTTACAAACAGCTCGGCATCTCGACTACGGCTGAAGTCTGTCGATAAATATGCAGAAATGCCGCTCGAAGTGCAAGCGTCAACTTACGTTACAGCACAGTGTTTCACTATTTCGTACTACTGTTCAGGTATTCCTACACAATCGTTGCACTTGCTTTGAAGAAACCCGGCCAGTTGTAGTGCGCATGTTAAGAAGGGGCTTTAAAGCGACGAAAAGTGTCACAGGTGGAGTATATGGATATCCGAATGACCAACTGGACGAGACTCTGCACGGCTGCGATGTTTCTGTTTCTGCTGCCTTTGGTTGCCGACGGCCAAGACCTGACAGAACAACTCCATTTGGCAGCACGCGCGGCTGACCCCAACGCAATTCAATCTTCCCTGGAACTTGGCGCTGCGGTAGATGCCCGTGACGCATACAACTGGACGGCGCTTATGCTGGTGGCCGCCAAGTTCCAGGGAAGAT
>CAZQIK010000206.1:0-4378 GCA_964593085.1 uncultured Spirochaeta sp. | reverse complement strand
GCGGCAACAAGAATAAGTCCAACAAGTACCGGCACTATGAAAGCTTTTTTGTTGTGCATGGAACGCCTCCCAGTTATGAGTATCGAACGAAAGGAAAATTACTATAGTTTTTTCTTTAATCCGTCTGTTATACTCAAGCCGATATGACACTTGCAGCTCGTAACAATATTCTGCGTTTGGGTCTCTTAGTGACAATACTGCTTGTCGGCTTATACGCCGCCACCATCTACTACCTGTTTTTTCACATTGAGTCATTTCCAGATGTCTTGGGAGCGGTATTCTCAAATGCCGCTGCTATATCTGCGCCGTCCTTCTTTGGGTCGTACACCCACACCGGAATTTTTCTCAGCTTGACCGTGGCTGTTGGTTTCACTGGGGTTTTCGCTGTAATTATGGTGAAATCGCTTTCCAGGTATTTTCGCAAGACTACAGCCCCTGAGGTGTTCTTTTTTTTACTGTGTTTGCTTTTGTTGGTGCCGGACATGATGAAACCACTGCAGCTGGTCTTGCTCGACCTGTCGCTGCCGCCTGCTTATTCGGCTTTACTGACTCGAGCGCTCTATTTGTCATTGAGTTTCGGGGTGTTTTCTTTGTTTGCTGCGAGTTTGTTTGTGGTAGGAATTGAACACCAGCGCGGTGGGATTGTACTGGCTGTAATTCTGGCGCTTTCGGTTGGGATTGCTTACGTGATCCCGGTAGATTCGCTAGAACTTAGCCTCTCCATGTCACATCGAGTTGGGTCGCAGAATCTGTATAGAATGGTTTTGTCTGTAATTGCTGGTCTTACGGTGTTGAACTTTGCGAATGCATCACTGGGATCGGGGAGCCGTGACTACATCGTTCTTGCCGGATCGGCTGGAGCTTTGCTGGCGGGACGGCTCTGGGGCTTTTGGGGCACACAGGTCTGGGAAATTGTTGGCGCAACGGCGCTGCTTGTGTTAGGTGCCGTTATATTCGGAATACGATGCTACAATATGTATTTGTGGAAGTAAATTGTACGTCCTAATTCGCTTGTAAATCTCACGTAACCAGATTGGTTGAGCTGAGCCATTGATGCCATTGACGCAGCCCTACACGATTTTATAAAAAGAGAATTACTGCTAGCGCACCGACTACCATGGGTAAAATGAGGTTATCTACATCCTTACTTGGAAGCAGCTCTACCGAAGCTGCAACTACAGCCAGAAGTAAAGACTCGCGCGGGAGTCCGGTTACTACGAGCGTGCTCAAGAACACTGCCAGGAGGCAGGTTGCGCTACCCTCAAGTGTTTTTCCACCGGTAAACGGGATTTCAAGGGTTCCAAAGAGCTTTCCCGCTAAGCTCGAAAGACCATCACCAAAGGCTAGCGAATAGATTGCCACCGCTGCGGCTGGGTTGGGATATAGCATGAGCGCAATCATTGCTCCTAGTCCAAGGGTGATAGGGCCAAGCACAAACTTGCCTTGATCACGACCACGTGCTGCAATTGCTGTCATTTTACCTATAAATGCTATCTCGGTACCCTGTGCTCGTAAGAACTCTGAATAGGTGTAAAACAAGGTCCCTGCGGCCAACAACGCAAGGGTAAAAGTTACCCCTACCAGTTGAGCAAGCGCCGGTACTACGGCTATTGTCATGTGGATGCTTTTTCTTAGCAGTTCTTTTTGCAGCTCCTCGGTTCCAAAAAGATGTCCAATTCCAGGTTGTCGTTTTACTTTTCCAGACTGAAAATTAATGATGCTTGGTTTGCTGATCATAGTTGCTGCTTAACCTTTTTGCGCTGTAGCATTTAGTTCAGATATTAACGCCGTACTTACACACAAGGATGCAATATTCGTGCCGAGAATTAGAAGCTTGCCTTTGTTGTCTTTAAAAGCTTTTGATATATAGAATTATAGTTTATGATGCTCGACCGGGCAACGTGGCAACCGCGGCAGTTGTATGGTTTTGTGCACTCAAAGATTGCGATTTCACTAACGCATCCGCCTTCAGTAACGTTTTCCCAATAGGCTACAGTAAGGTATATTCAGGGTGATGAAATTGATGACAATTAGAAGCGTAGCGTCACCTCATGGGAGCACCAAAGTTGCAGCCCTACGAAGTAGGTTGCGAAAGCTTTTAACCAGCCATGGCGCCGGGCTAACTTGCATAGTTATCACATGGGGACTGATGCTCAGTAGCTGCGCTAGTTTACCGGTAAGCAAGGCTGCGCATACAGCTACACCTGAAGTGGTTGAACCGCACCCAGACGTGAAGGATGTAGTGCCAGCAAATCTTGAACCCGATCCCGAGTTGGAACGCGAGCTGGCGCGTGTGAGGGAGCGAGAGCTGTATATTGCTACAGTGCTGGACAATATGAACCTTGAAATGAAGGTTGGGCAACTGTTGATGATTGGCATGCCCTCTGACCCAAACTCACGGCCTCTCCATCATGTCGATGCACGACTGCGCCGCATTGTAACTACGGTGCAACCTGGCGGTTTTTTGGTGTTTGCCAACAATCTTGATTCACCGCACCAAATAGCTACCTTTATTGCGGAGCTGCAGGGAATATCGGCGCAACCTTTGATGATCGGAATAGATCATGAAGGTGGATCGGTGAGTAGGTTTTCTACTGGTGGGCGGCTTGGTGCCACGGTGGTTCCGCCAGCGTCCGACATTGGAGCAACCGGGGATCCTAACTACGCCTACTTGGTTGGTGGTTTGCTCGGGCGTGAGCTTCGTGAAGTAGGAATTACTATGAACATGGCTCCAGTTGCCGACGTGTACACGAATCCTGCTAATTCGGTTATCGGAGACCGTGCATTTGGTTCAGATCCCGAGCTGGTTTCCCTTATGACCGCAGAGATGGTGCGGGGGCTTCAGGAGGAGCAGGTGAGTGCGGTGCTCAAGCACTTTCCGGGGCATGGTGATACGGTCGAGGATACTCACTTCGAGCAGGCCGTTGTTGCTCATGACCGAGAACGGCTTGATGCAGTTGAGTTTCGACCTTTCCGCGCAGGGATTGCTGCGGGCGCGGATGCAGTTATGACTGCCCACATTGGGGTTCCTGAACTCACGGGCAGCTCTACGCCCGCAACCTTCTCCTACATCATTGTTACCGAGATACTCCGAGAGGAGATGGGCTTCGAGGGCGTTGTCATTACCGACTCACTGACTATGGGTGCCCTGCGCGGAAACTCCGAGGCCGAGATGGTGATCTCCGCTATTGAAGCTGGAGTTGATATTGCGCTTCTGCCCTCGTCGCCCATGTATGTTGCCGAGGCGGTCGTACAAGCGGTTGTGAGCGGGCGGATACGCGAGCAGCGGATTGATGAGTCGGTGCGCCGCGTACTCCGCCTAAAGTACGACCGCGGCCTCTATGACGATTCGTTTGCGGCTAACCGTTTTGTCGAGCGTTCTGGCACCTCAGTTCTGGGGTCACCTGAACATCTGCGTTTGGTAGAAGAGATTCTTCGCGCTGGGAGATAAGACTATGAAAATTGGGATTATCGGCGCTGGCCTTGCAGGGTTGTCGGCGGCGGCACGATTGGCGGTATCCGGGCACGAGGTAACGGTTTTTGAGCAATCCTCAGGGCCGGGTGGTAAGGCCGGATCCCTGTCTGCAGCGGGGTACCGGTTTGATACGGGGCCGTCCTTGTTGACTATGCCTGAGGTTGTTGACGAACTCTTCTTATGTGCTGGACGTTGGCGTGAAGACTACCTGCGTTTTCTTCCGCTGGAAGAAATATGCCGGTATGTTTTTGACGATGGTACCCAACTTTCAGCCTTTCATGACAAAGAGGCATTTAGTTCTGAGCTTCAGCGTGTTCTTGGGGAGTCACCCACGGCGCTTGAGCGCTACTTTCGCTACTGTGCACGGCTCAACCGTATTGCGGGGGATCTATTCATGCAAAACAGTCTGCATGAGGTCTCGACCTACACCAAGCCAAAGATCTTACAGTCGTTGATGCAACTGTGGCGACTGGACCTTTTCCGCAGCATGGACCAAGCACACCGAGCATTCTTCCGTAATCCGCGCACCACTCAATTATTCAACCGATACGCCACCTATAACGGCTCTAGTCCTTACCAGGTACCGGCGACCCTTAATATCATTCCGGCGGTAGAGTATCTCGGCGGCGCTTACGCGGTGGCGGGCGGAATTCACGAGCTTCCGCGAGCCATGGAAAAGTTGGCCAGTGAACTTGGGGTGAGCTTTAAATATGGGACTCCGGTCCGCCGAATTATTTCCGAGAACGGCGGTGGTAGACGGCAGGTGTTGGGCCTTGAGACCGAGTCCGAGGAGTTCCGAGCAGATATCGTCATCTCTAATCTTGACGTGATTGGTACCTACCGTGACCTTTTGGGCGACATTGATGCACCACTGTACAAACGATATCAGAGACTTGAACCTTC
>CAZQIK010000205.1:0-4383 GCA_964593085.1 uncultured Spirochaeta sp. | reverse complement strand
GACTGGTGTGTGGTGCCTAAGGTCAATTTCGGTAGCGGCAACTCTGGCGGCGACAGCCCGCGTGGCGGCAACTCTGGTGCTGGGAGCACACCAGCCTACACAGCAGATGAAGTGCGCTTTCTTGGTTGGATGCTCCGCACTATGTACCAAGAAGGTCGCAAAGAGTTTGCCTCCGGGCCTATGGATTCCTGGATGAGTGATCGCCTTCATTGCTTGCAGCAAGCTACACTAGCCCTCGTGGTGCATAACCTTGATGTGCTTGCACGTAGGCGACCAAACTAACAGGATACAAGAGGATACAAGCGTCGCTACTTCAAGTTGCGGCAGCGGCGTTGCCGTACTACTGGGCAGATAGGGGATCCTTGCTAAGAAATGCGTAGATATCGCCGTTGCGCGACGACATCGACACATTGTTCAGGTACTCAAGCAGCTCGGGTGCGCTCCATGGCCGTGATTCAACAAAACGTGTGCGCTCGGCACGCGTAAAATAATAGCTGTAGCGGCCGAGCTTTTCTAAGTGTTCAACACAGCTGGTGGTTAGATCTAGACTCGAGGGCACGATTTCGAACGAAAGTGCCGGTACTGGCGATCTGAGCCCCCGTATCACCTCGTATTCGAAGCCTTCAACATCAATTTTAATAAAAGCGGGTGCTCCGTAGGTATCTATCAATTCCTGGATGGTATACAGGCGCACCGTCTCGCTGCGGTTGTAGGTGACTCCTTCCAGCACCCCGGTAGAGGTTGCGGTACTGATCCATTCAGGTGACAGGCTGGATACTGTAGGGTTATAGTCGCTGATTTGAATCTTCGCGGTACCACTCGTGGCGCCAACCGCACCGTGGATTAGGGTGCATCCGAGTCTTTTTGCAAGTCCAGCTTCAATAATGCAAAAAAACCGCTGTTGTGGTTCCACAGCCACAACCGGCCGGCCAAGCTCCAAAAAGACTCGCGTGCGCGAACCAAGATGCGCCCCAAGGTCGTAGATGGTGCCGTCGGGTGAGTCGATGATTCTGCGGTAGAACGCAAGCTGTTGGCTCCGGCGGAACGGCACGGCGTAGTACCACATAAAGGATCGTAAGGTTCCGCGAGCCGAGGCATAGCTGGGAAATGCGGCGCGCAGGTTTCCAAGCCAGGCCCAGCTAAAGGACACAAGCAGGGTCAGCAGGACTATGCCCGCCAGCGGCACCTGCAGTGCGGCAGGTAAAAAAGGAGCGGTCAGCAAAATAAGCCCTGCAACCGCGACGGCGCAGGCAGTTTTGGCGAACCATGTATACGCGTTCGAGCGCGCTGGCGCCTCCGGAATAAGCGCCAGACTTGGCACATACAGGTAACGAAGCGCTCCGGCAAGCAGGATCCAGGGGCCGATGTCGAAAAACCGGTGCGCCACTACCGACAAAGCAACAACAAAAAAGGCATCGACCTCTTCATCAAGCCGTGCGCCGAACGGGGTAGGCCCATGTCGGCGTGCCGCCCACCCGTCAAAAAAGTCCGTCAACTGGGCGGCCAGGAACAGTCCTAGTACAGAATATGTCTGCAACGAGCTTGGGCTGTTGCCACTACCGTAGGTTCGGAGCAGCATGAAGCACCCAGCAACACTGAGTACCACGCGGAGTGTGCTCAGCAGATTTGCCACATTTTTTGCTGCACCTGCCGTTTTAGCCCCGTTCAGCCAGAGGCCAACAAAACTAAGAACGGCCCAGCCCGCAACGGCGTACATGCTCCAGGTTCTGGGAATCAAAGGTAGCGCCGCAACTGCAAGTACCAGCACGGCGGCCGCGGTATTGTACCGCGACCATCTGGAAAGGCGATCTACTATTTCTGAGCTGTGTGGGGTGTTGGAGTTAGTCACAACTGGAAATATACGGGTACGAGCCACAAAGTGCCAGATCGAACGCGCTTAGCGGCGGTTTTTTTGTATGTTCTTCGCATCAGCGTTTATCCAAGAGAGCCGAATACGCTTTCTCCCCAGTGAGGACGCAGCAGTTTTGCAGCGGAGCTGAGCGTAGCGCGTGTAGCTGCATCAGGTTCCGGGTGCGACGGAAGATCAGGCCCGTCGGCCACTCCAAGCAGGCAGGCGCGGACACCTTCGCTGAGCCCTGTGAGGTCGTAGCCTCCCTCCAGCACGAAAACAGGACCATACGCGCCTGTTTCAAGAGCCAGGTTCGTCATGATCCGGGTCATGTGATAGAACCCTGCCCCGGTCAGGTTCATACCTCCTACCGGGTCTCGGTCGTGGGCGTCAAAGCCAGCAGATACAAGAATAAGCTCAGGTTTGTAGGCAAGACCCAAGGGTAATACGGCATCCAGCATCACCTGAAGATAGATAGCATCGCCACAGCCGCTTGGCAACGGAACATTGAGGCTGTAACCGCTGCCAGCTCCGGTTCCGATCTCGTTAACCTTGCCTGACCCTGGATACAGTGGTGACTGGTGGAGCGAGCAGAACAGCACCTCGGGGCTGTTGGCAAAGGTATTCATAGTGCCGTTCCCGTGGTGTACATCCCAGTCGAGAATCATGACTCTGTGCAGGCCGTTAGCAATGGCGGTTGCCGCCGCCACCGCGATGTTATTAAACAAACAGAAACCCATAGCGTGATCGCGTTCCGCATGATGCCCGGGAGGACGTCCAAGAGCAAAGCTACTTATTCCCGGTTGGGCACAGGCCGCGGTAGTTGCTACTACCGCGGCTCCGGCCGCCTTGTAGGCCGCGCTGGATGAATAGGCATTGGTCGCGGTATCCGGATCCAGGCGGGTGTAACTCTCTCGCGCCGTCTCACTTATGTATTGTATGTGCTCTGCAGTGTGGACTCGTAACAGCTCCTCGTGGCGGGCGTTTCGGGCAGCAACATACTGCAGTTGCTCCTTGTTCTCATACTCGGACAGCATGGTCAAAAGCGCTTCAAGGCGCTCCGGGCCTTCGGGGTGCCCTGGGCCATTACGGTGAAGTAAACATTGCGAATCGGTGACGATAACGGTGTGCTGCGGCATGCGTTCTATCATATCTCTATACTGCCGACTGTACGGCGTATCGACAAGGGCCTTGGCTTATCGACAAGGACTTTGAATAAACCTCGGCGGTGCGCTATCTTGTAAGGACTGTGAACAAAAAACTATTATTCGGCCTGGCTCTACTTGCGGCTGGCTCCATCATTGGACTTATTCTTGCCACTCAGCTGCAGGAACGGCTGCCTGGCGGTAGCGCTCGGCCTGCTTTTGGCGACGTGTTGGCGGTCGGCACCGATACTGGTTTGCATCGGGTCTTTGTCCGCAGCATATCAGGTAAAGTGGAGTTTGCGCCGCCAGTTGCGGATGGAGCTCCCGGTGACGAGGATTTCCGCCCCGCCACCCCGGGAATGTTTCTTGGTCGCCGCACCGTGATACGCACCGGGTCAGAATCTATGATGGTGCTCCAGTTCGGAAACTCCGCCACCGCGCGAATTGAACCCAAAACGCAGCTGGAAGTTGTTGGGGAAGCCTTTCGTTCTGGCGAGGTGCTTGTTACCCTGCATGTAGAAGTAGGCGAGGTGCTGGCACGAGCCGTGGCCCTTGGTTCGCAGGAGCAACTGCGTATCCTTAGCCCTCAGGCTGTGACCACTATTGAGTCAGGCAGCCTCATGGTGCGGAGTAGCTCGGATGACACCGGCGGCACTACCCGAGTCGCGGTGGTCGACGGGGTATCTCGAGTACTGCCCGGTTCGGTTGACCCGGAACGCTTGGCCTTGATTGTAGGGGACCGCGACGTCTCTCGTGCTGCACAAGATGTACAGCGGCGCGCGAGTCGCCTGGAAAACGGAAACGAATTACGTGTACGGAGCAGTGACATTCCTGATGCGTCACAGGTGCTTAAAGAGGTTCAACGGCAGGTCGAGAGTGCCGCCGGTGCTGGCGAGCGTATATCTCGTGGAGAGTTGCAACAGATTACTGCGGTCATGGAGTATGCGGGTAGCAGTCTTGAACAATCGCTGCCGAGCTCTAGACCAATTTCCGAAACGGAGTCCGACCGGATTCGGCAAGTTCAAGAACCGGACGAGCGCACATTTGCAGCGGTCAGCGCCGATACGCGTGCGCCTGCAACGGTACGTATCGAGACCAATCCACCCGATGCAGAAATCTATCTTGAAGGGTTACCTATCGGGAAGCGGATCTACTCGGCGCTTTTTCTGGATGATGAGCGCCCGGTGTTTGAGGTTCGCCGCCAAGGATATCAATCTCAGCAACTGGCAATTAGTTTTGACGAGGATCGTGATCAGACTGTACGGGTGAGCCTTGTGCCGATGGAGCCCGAGCTTAGCACGCAGGAGTTTATGCAAGCGGCCGCTGCGGGACGAGTCGAGGCAGTACAACGCTACATCGAGACTGGTGGAGATGTAAACGCCATTGACA
>CAZQIK010000204.1:0-4384 GCA_964593085.1 uncultured Spirochaeta sp. | reverse complement strand
GTCATCGACATCTTTTTCAATTTTGTGCGTTAACTTGGTCATCTCTTCAACGGTGCTTGACATCTGCTGAAGCACTTCCTGCTTGGCTACCTCTATACGTGAGGCAATGTCGACGCTGCGAAACCTACTCACAACAACATCAAAGGTGTGAAAAGACTCCTCAAGTTGCTGAAGTTCTTCGAGGAGACTCTGAGCACGATCGTTAATGCTCTCTTTGAGCTCAAGCGAGTCATCAAGATCTGAGATCAGTTTTTCAACCATTGTTGAAGAGTCTTCAAAGAGGCCCTGCAACGAGCGATTTTCTCCCGAATCGGTATCAAGACCATGGCGAGCAAACTGTTTACGCTCTTGCTCAGCAGCGTTCATGCTACTTTCAGCCTGCTTAATGTTCTTTCGAAATACCTCTGTGCTATGGGTCAGTTTTTGCTGAACGTCCTCCAGCACACCGTCGCAAAGATCCGGGATTGCACGGAGGAATGCCAATTCGTCCAACTGCTGGTCTTCGGTTCCCACGTCTGAGATGTCTTCAAGCTCATTGAGCGAGATCACCACATGATCTATAGATTGTTTAATGAGATCCTGTACCTGAATTTCCTGCATAATGAACGCCAGTGGTGCTTTGACCTCTTCCGAACGGCTGCGAATTGAGCTGAGTGCAGACACGGTGTTGGTGACGCCCTCACTAAAGCGTTCAAAACTTTCGTGAAGCCGTTCGCGGAACTCACCAAAAAGCTCCTCGTGAAACGTTCCCGCCTCACTGAGTGCTGCGCGAAAGGTGGTGAAGGTCTGGAGCAAGCTCTCCCCATGTTTTGTGACCTCTTCAGTGCGCTGAATTGTAAGCATAGAGATGTGTTTGAGCTCATCGGTAATGTGCGAAAAGGCGCGACCGGCCGTGCCTGACTTAAGGGCGACAGTCATGGCGTTGAGGGAAACAAGCTCCATCTCAATTGAATCTTCCCGTATTGCCTCTATTCGTGTCTCCAAATAGGTGAGCTTCTGTATGTTGGCGTCAAGCTCGCGGAACAGTTCGCTGTCGGCGGCATGCATACTCTGGAATCTATCACCGGCAACGGCTATGTCGTTCCGGGTGTCGGCGAGAATCTCTTCAATAGTCTCAGTCTTGTTTGCGCTTAGGGCTGAGGTCTGGGCGTCGCCTGATATTCCTGCTACAAGACTCGCGGAGTTAACAAGGCTTCTCCGCATTTCACTCATCAGACTCGGAAAGGTGCGTCCGATGTCTAAAAATATAGCTTCACTTCGGTCTACAACATGAGTTAATGATGCCAGCAGGCGTTCACGCAGCGCAAGATGAGGTGTAGTCATGCCGGAAGTATAGCCGTCATTTCTGCGGCTCGCAACATTGGAATCTTGCATCGCGCTTACTTAGATTAACTTCAATAAATTAGATTATCATCAATACATACGGTGATGATGCGCCAGCAATGGCCCGCCGTGAGGCGGGCCATTCAATAAAGTGGCTGATATCTCGAAACTGAGTTCGTAGCGCTACTTCTTTACTCCGGCCTGGACTGAGAGGGCAACCTCGGTCTCTGTGTCAAAGAAAATCATTTTACTGAGATCGGCAACAAGTTTTGCCTTGTCACCAACGGCAACCTTGATATCCGGTGGAATGCGAGCAACAAGCTGGTTTGATCCGGTGTTCACGAAGATATGAATCTCGGCACCGAGAGGCTCAATTACCTCAATGGATGAGTCGATAAAGGTTCCCTCAGAGGCTTCCATGTCGTAGTGGAGATCTTCGGGGCGAACCCCCAAAATGAGCTGCTTGCCAGCATAACTGCTCACAACATCTTTCTGAGCTCCGCTTACCTCAAGTTTAAAGTTGCCCTCATCTGCATACATCTTGCCACCTTCTTCTTTCATAGTGACTGGAAAGAAGTTCATGGGGGGAGAACCGATGAATCCCGCTACGAATCGGTTAACGGGGAGGTTGTAGAGTGACAGTGGGTCACCAATCTGGTTAATGATGCCGTCCTTCATGACAACAATCCGGTCGCCCATAGTCATGGCTTCAACCTGGTCATGGGTAACGTAAACCATAGTCGCGTCAAGGCGATGGTGCAACGAAGAGATCTCGGCGCGCATCTGTACGCGTAGTTTAGCGTCGAGGTTTGACAAGGGTTCATCAAAAAGAAAAACCTTAGGATGGCGAACAATAGCACGTCCGACCGCAACGCGTTGCCGTTGTCCACCGGAGAGGGCCTTCGGCTTGCGGGCAAGAAGCTCCTCAATGTCCAGGATTTGAGCTGCGACGTCTACACGCTTCTGAATTTCATCTTTGCTAAACTTGCGGATCTTCAGGCCAAACGCCATGTTGTCATACACCGTCATGTGTGGGTACAAGGCGTAGTTCTGAAATACCATGGCGATGTCGCGGTCTTTTGGCGGTACATCGTTAACTAAGCGTCCGTCAATGTACAACTCACCAAGTGAAATATCCTCCAAGCCTGCAATCATGCGAAGCGTGGTTGACTTGCCACAACCTGAGGGGCCGACAAGGACGATAAATTCCTTGTCGTCAATGGTGAAGTCTACTTCATTTACCGCGGTGACATTTCCTTCGAATATCTTGGAAATCTTCTTAAGCTGAATGGTAGCCATAGGAACCTCCGAAAAGAGTTTATTCTAGGCTTATCAGTTTATGTCCGAAATGCCGAGCTGTCAACGTAGAGATTTTCTGTGTGCTTAGTCTCCTCTGCGGAGCAACCACGTTTGCAAGCGCGATTCCAGAGGGACAGGCATGTTTATTCCGGCGGCGTAGTCATGGAAATACGGGAGTATTACCGCCGTGCGTAAATCTGGCCAGTAACTTGGCAAGCGTCCCGGGAACTGTAAATGTTCAGCCGGAGGGATACGGCCGGATAAATACGAGTAGTAACGCGGAAAAACCCCTTCATTCACGGCAATTCGTGAGGAGAAACCGCCAGCAATTCCGAAACTCCGCACGCGCTTCTCTAGTGAATCTACAATCATCCGTTCCTGATTGACAGGATCGAGCAACCAGGTAGCTAAGGTCTCAGCTCCGGCGGCATTACCAGCACTCGGTATACCCATGTGGATAATCTCTTCGAGCACGGGAAGCTTGCCTTCACGGACGGGCCAGCGAAACTCCAACTCAGATCGAAAGGCGGTCGGTTGCAGGGCAAAATCAGATGCTGTGTTGTAGGCAAAGAGTATTCGTTCACGGATCAAAAGCTGCTGTTTCGGATCGTTAAGATAGCGGCGTACAAACCTGTGCTCGGTCTCTCTACCGCCGTTTGTTTCCTGTACCCATGAGGCAAGTTGCTCACCAATTTGAGCGGGTAAATCTTGATTCCAATCAAAGCTCTCTACGCCGGAGTGACGAAACTCTAAGCCGTGAAGGCGTGCAAAAAGGTACAGAAATTCATGGTCCCATCGCGGAGAGAACCCGATATGCGTCGGGCGGTCACCTGAGTCGCGGTTAAATTGTTCGCCTCGGTCGCGAATTTCCTCTAATTCAATATAGATGTCGTTGCTATCATCGTGGCCATCGGGCGCCGGAGGTTGCTTGAAGCTGATGAGTGGAAGATCAAAAGAGAGCGGCACAAAAAGCAGTTTGCCGTCAACCTCGCCAGTCGTTAAAAGATCTCGGTAGAACTCGCCCGCGCCGCCAACTGAATTTATGATTGAGTCGAGCGGGCGAAAACGGTCGGAGCTCCGTATATCGGTGGGCAACAGAGAAATGACTATATCCGGCTCGCGTGTAGTTGTGCGCAGAAGACGGAGCGGATCCTCGTGGTACTCCAGCTCCGCAAAATACTCATTCTGGTCGGCGTTAAAAAGCTCGAGATAGGTGGCAAGCTCCGGCGTGTCGGTCCACACAACAACTGACTGCGACTCGCGAGCTGAGCAACCGGCCCCAAGTATAATCAGCAGTGCGGCAAGAACTGGTTGGACGAAGTTACGACCCTGTTGCACTGAGTTTTTCGGCTGCATGGAAAATGGCTGTATAGAGCTCCGACAACTGGTCAAGATCGACGCTTGAATATGCTACCCGCAGGTATTCCCCCGCAATTGCAATGGTGCCGATTCCCTGCTCGAGGAGGGACAAACGCAGTTGCTCCGCGTCTAATTCTCTACAACGAAAACTCATGAAATAACCGGAATTAAAGGGAAGCGGCTCGAGGCACGGCGGCGGCGGATTTTCTCGAAACACCTCGCGAATCCTGAGATAGCGCTGCTTAAGCTCCAGAAAGAAGCCTTGTTTTTCGCCAGCGTAACCTGAAGAGTTGAAGAGATGTATAAGCAAATGCTGACCGACACTGCTGGAGTTCGATATAGCCGACCGAAGTCCCCCGGAGAGTTTCTTGAGCAGTGCATCGTACTGCTGTGCCGTTTGACC
>CAZQIK010000203.1:0-4385 GCA_964593085.1 uncultured Spirochaeta sp. | reverse complement strand
AGCGCGAAAGTTCCGCCACCGGCTTTCCTCGCTTGGTTACCACCACACGAATTCCTGACTCGCCCACCTCATCCAGCACTGCGAGACACTTTGCCTTGAACTCACTTGCCGACATTGTTTTCATATGACCAGTATACATGACCAGTCAACAGAAAACAAGAGTTTGCTCATGGCCTCGGTTCTCGTCGGGACGGCGGGCTGGGCGACGAGCGCTGTGCAGGCCGCCGGACGAAACGGGCTTAGCCCAAGACTTCTTGGACAAAGCCGGTGAAGCCCTCTACGGCTTCCTGGGGAATGGTGTGGCCACCGAGGAAGGTGGTGGAGCGGAGGTTGGCGCCGGCCTCACGGAGGAAGTGTGCCAGGGCGGTGCCAGCTTCAAAGGTGAGGATGGGGTCGTACTCGCCGTGGCTGTGATAGACCGGGAGGCCGGTGGCGCGGTCTGCTACCGAGCTGCTCCAGCGGCTGGCGGCGACCACAGCGCCTGAGAACAAAGTGAGGCCGGCGGGGCGGATGCCAGCGCCGACAACGCACTCGGTAGCAATCATTGCCCCCTGGCTGAATCCGGCCAGAATAGTGCGGCTCCAGTCCAGGTCCAGTGCGGCTGCAAGCTCCAGAATCTCGGCGGCTGATTGGCGGAGACCGTCCGGATCCATTTCAGACATGTCCATGAAGTACTCGCCGCTCATGGCACTCATGATGGTGTTCTCATCGCGTGGAAACCAGGCTTGGCCGCCGCCCAACATAGGGCTGCTGTACGGTGCTTCCGGGAAGACCCAGCGATATCGGCCAGCGGGGTCCACCACGCCCTGCAGCGGGTAGAGGTCGGCGGCATTTGCGCCGAAGCCATGCAGCATAATGACGTTGCCCGCTGGGGTTGTGGGCTGCCCGTCGCGTGGTGAGTGTTCTCTGTAGTCCAACATTGGGGAAGCTCCTCTAGCCGCCGTTGCGTAGTGCTACCACCGCGACGGTGCAACGTGAAACGCAGATCCGTCGTTTTCGTTCGTCGAAAATATCGATATTCCAAACATAGCTACTTTTTCCTTGGTGCATGGGGCGGGCCTCGGCCGTGACGAATCCGCTGCGAACCGGACGCAGATGGTTGGCGTTAATTTCCATGCCCACCGCGGTGTAGCGTGAATCATCTACAAGGAGCGCCGTCCCTACCGAGGCCAATGTCTCGGCAAGTGCAACCGAGGCGCCGCCGTGCAGCAAACCAGCGGGCTGGAAGGTGCGTTCGTCTACCGGCATTCGCCCGGTGAACAGATCCGGGGCAAAATGAAGATACTCAATGCCAAGCCGCTCGGCCAGACCGTCAACCTTTACATGGAGCAAGCGCTCCACCTTGGCTTCAAGATCGGGTGCTACGTACATCAGACTTCCACTTTTTGCACGCCGTCCACAACGAATGTAGCTATGAACTCGGTAAGTTCATCCGGCGGAGTGAGCCCCGGATCCTCAAAGCTCCAGGAACCGGTCCGGCCGCGTGCGGCCAACGCCCGTTCGAGGTGCAGCATGGCAACGCCCATGTCTATACGTTGCATGTCAAAACCGAGCTTGTTGCCCATGTATCCCGGGGTGCGACTGAGGTAGAGATGCGCCTGCTGGGGTCCATCGGGGGCCGCGCCATCGGCACCGGGCGGGCCCGCGGGGGGTGCGCCCACGGCACCGGCAGCACCGTCGGGCGCGCTACCGGCCGCATCGGGGGTCGCGCTGGCAGCGGTAGGCGCTGGCGATAATACCACGCGCCAGGGTTGTTTGTTTGAGGCAGAGGGCCCTATGCGCACCATCTCCAGCGGCTCGGCCCAGTCGCCGACTGCATCGAGGTCAAGCGGTGACGAAAAATCACCGGCAAAAAAGAGCTCGCGAAAGGGTTTGCGCTGGTCCGACCCGGCAACGCTCCGCATGAACCGCTCCTGCATGCCAGCCTGCGCGCGCGGGTAGCCCAGCGGAGTAATAATAGGTAGGACTTCACCTTCATTCACCTTCACGCGTCCGGACAGTGTCTTGCGGTTAAAGGTGCCACCAAGCCAACAGGTGCCGAGCCCCTGCTCAGTTACGTCCAGAATGAATCCCTCAAAAAGGTAGCCAACATCCACCATCGCCCCAGGTTTATTCTCCACAACAACACCCACAAAGGCCTGCGCATTGCGAATGACTCCGTAGGTGCCAATACGCTCACCTTTGGAGCTACGCCCGCCTTGAACAATGCGGAAGTCCGGGCGAACACGGTACCCGCATGGCCCAGGAGTGTCTCCCAGCTTCTCTGTGAGATCACGGGCAGAGCTGAGATCTGCTGGCCTCAGAGGTTTATCTTCAAATGTGCGCACCGACCGCCGCTTTTTTATTGTGTCTATCACATGCATATCCTATGAGGCCGCACGGAGTCACGACGATAGAGGCCGCCCGGAGTCACAACCCTATGCCTCGCACGCAGTCCCACACAGCTTACTCTGGCTGAACTTTTGGGCAGCATTGGTTGAGTGTTGATAGTACAGTGTCTTGATCTGCGTCTTCCACGCGGTAATATAGAGGTTGTTAATCTCTTTCGTCGGCATCGCAGGATTTATCATCAGGTTTAGGGATTGGCTCTGATCAAGATAAATTTGCCGGGTTGACGCCTGGTCAATAACTTCCATCGGGTCAATTTCGCTGAAGGTTTTGAATACTTCTTTCTCCTCAGGGCTGAGAAACTCTAAGTGCTGTACCGATCCGTCGTGGTCGCGAATGTCAGTCCAGACCGCGCGAGTGTCCTTGTCTTTTTCCTTGAGCAACCGCTTCAGCGCCGGGTTGAAAATGGTGATCTTCATCTTATCAATATCCTTGACATAACAGTTCGACCAGATCGGCTCAATGCTCTGAGAAACCTGACCCAGAATAAATGCTGAAGAGGTTGTCGGTGCTACGGCGTTGAGCGTGGTGTTGCGGCGCCCATAACCTTCCAGAACTGGAGCTTCGCCAAACTCCGCTGCCAAATCAGCCGATGCCTGGTATGATCGGTCTTTCAGGAACCGGAAAATTTCCACGTTAAGTTTTTTGGCGGCCATGCTTTCAAAGGGAATCATCTTTGACTGCAGGTACGAATGCCATCCCAAAACGCCCAGACCCAGGGCACGGTTATCCACAGCGAAATTGTAGGCTCGTTCCATGTAGTGAAAAGACTCTCGATCCGCCGGGTCTTCAGAGTCCCGCAACCGAGCCAGTTTGGTGGTGAAGTCGGTCATCACCGCGTCCAGAAACCAGACCATCGTCTCCACCGCGTCCGTCTCTTTCCACTCGTCGTAGTGGAGCACATTCATTGACGCGAGATCGCACACAAAGGACCAGTTATCGTTGTCCGGCAGAGCGATCTCCGAGCAGAGATTGCTATGGGTTATCCTGAGGCCTTTGTCCTTATAGACATCGACAGTGTTTCGATTGACCGTATCAACAAACACGATATACGGATACCCAATTTCCACCCGGCACTGGATCACCTTGGCCCACACCTGCCGCTTCTCGGCATCTCCGTCGATCATAGATTGCATCCACGAGTCGGTAACCGTCACCCCATGGGTGAGATCCTGAATGGGATTGCCCTCCGTACCGATGTCCAGAAATTCGTTAATATCCGGATGGTCAATGGGGAGGTAAGGAGAGTAGTGGCCTCTCCGGGTGGAACCCTGACTGACCACGTTGATGAGCGTCTCGAACAGCTGCATAAAATGGACCGATCCCGAGGACGAGCCGTTGTACCGGATCGGGGCTCCCCGATGACGTAGATCACCAAAGTACCCCGACGTGCCGCCGCCGTACTTGCTCATCATGCCTGCCTCAGACTGGGCAAACATAATACTGCTCATTGTGTCGGAGATATGTCCACCAAAACAGCTAATGGGCAACCCTTTCGGAATACCAAAGTTTGCCCAAATAGGTGACGAGAGCGAATAGTACCCTTTTGCCATGTAATCAAGGAACTTTTCGGCAAAACCGGGCCGCTGGAGGATTCGTTCAGCTTCCGTTGCAATTACTGAGAGCCGCTGTTCCGGGTCTACCCCTTCGGTAAGATATCCTTTTGCAAGAAAAGACCTGCTGTGTTCGTTTAACCATTCCATAATGTTTCTCCTCAAAAAAGATCGTCGCTGGTAATACTCTTAGCGCGCTTGTTGTAGTTCACAGACCGTTTTACAAAGAAGTCTCCGTGCTTGGTCGCAACAACCTCGTCGTCGAACCAGTCGGTCTGCTCGACCAACGATACGTCGACATCAAAGAGCGGCTGTTCACCTACCTTTTCCAGGGAGGTGTTGAGGCGGTTTTTTACAAACTCTTTTATCTGATTACATGGGTGAGAACTGAGATCTCCGACCTCAAAGAACCATGCAAAGACTGCTTTTTCAGCGCTGTTCGCT
>CAZQIK010000202.1:0-4399 GCA_964593085.1 uncultured Spirochaeta sp. | reverse complement strand
ATCACCATCTGTAAGGTAGCCGTCTAAATCGGCCGCGTGAAGAATGACCCGTTTCTCAGACATGGTTCCAGCCTCTCCTTTGCGGCACTATAGCACTTGGCACCCGTCCCGGACAAGAAAAACCGCCCCACAGCACTGCTGCCGGGGGCGGTCGGACATCGATCGTGCTCCTGCGAGCCAAACGTTGTTGTGCCGAACGGCGCTTTACAAAATGGGTGCACCAAAAGCCAGTCCCAGAGCAAAGGCCCTGTTCTCATCCAGCGCGTCGGTCATCATAGCGTCTATGACAAACTTGTAGCGGCTGAAAGCCGGATTTGCAGCAATATCTATGCGGATACCGGAGTTGAATACACCGCGATTCCCCGCGTTTGCCCCGGCTGCATCCAAGCTATAAGAGAAGTTGCCAAAGTCATTAATCCAGTGTATGTAGCCTTGGAACACATCCGGAAAGAGCTGCAGGTCAAAACCCATGCCAAAGTCGACGGCCTCATCACCAGGACCAACATCGCCAAAGGTCTTTCCTACTACCATTGTGGTCTCGGCTGGCATGCCAAAAAAATCACCAGGATAGGTTGCCGCAAGATAAATTTGCTGTGCGTTTTCATCGTTGCCGTTGCGCTGCAGCGCCTGCACATTGCCGCCTATTGCGACCGCGGTACGTCCGGTAGGCAGCTGAATCTTGCCTCCAACAATAATGTCCTCGTTATCGTCCCCCCCGTTGGTATCATACGCAAACGATACCTCCGCAAGCTTAAACAGACTCACGCTTGCTTTGGGGATATGCGCAATATCATCATCATCGTCGTCAAAGACCGCATGATATCCAAGATCAAAGCCCAGGTCGGCACTATACTCCCAGCCTATGCGGCCGCTAGGTATAGACATGAGGCCGGTTGCACCGTTGAGGCTCATGCCTTTGAGCGACTGGGCTGCAAGGTGTGGCGCAGCCAATATCAGGCCAAGGCTGGCAAGCACAATTCCATAAACCAATTGTTTCTTCATAGATCCCCCTTCCGTTAGTAACGCCAATACTACCGCTTGGCGTCGGTCCATGCAAGCCCAAGAAATGTTAAACTCCCGTGAGCACGTGCTCGCAAGCCCACTCCCCTATATTGTCCTTTTCTGTTACTATGTCAGCATGGCAACAACCGACGATAAGAAAATTATTTACACTATGCACCGGGTCTCGAAACGACACGGAACAAAACAAGTATTAAAAGACATCAACCTTTCATATTTCTACGGGGCAAAGATTGGGGTTATTGGTCTGAACGGCTCGGGAAAGTCAAGCCTCTTGGGAATTCTCAGCGGTATGGACCAAGAGTTCGAGGGTGAGACCTCAATTTCTCCAGGCTTCACTATAGGCTACCTACAGCAGGAGCCCGAGCTCGCTGCTGGCAAAACGGTACGCGAAGTCGTAGCCGAAGGCGTGCAGGAAATAATGGATCTGCTTACCGAGTTCGACAAAGTCAACGAAGCCTATGGCGACCCGGATGCCGACTACGAAAAAATTGGCGTCAAACAAGCTGCCATTCAAGAAAAGATTGATGCAGCAGGCGGCTGGGACATTGACTCACGTCTGGAAATGGCTATGGAGGCGCTGCGCTGTCCTCCTCCTGAGGCTCAGGTCGATGTACTCTCAGGCGGTGAACGCCGCCGGGTGGCGCTGTGCCGACTTTTGCTGCGCAAACCGGATATCCTTCTCTTGGACGAGCCGACCAACCACTTAGATGCCGAGACGGTGGCCTGGCTAGAGCGCCATTTACGGGAGTATGCGGGCACAATCATTGCCGTGACGCATGACCGCTACTTTTTAGATAACGTTGCTGGCTGGATCCTGGAACTGGACCGTGGCGAGGGCATTCCCTGGAAGGGCAACTACTCTAGTTGGCTTGACCAGAAGCGACAAAGACTGGCGCAGGAAGAGAAGAGCGAAAGTGAACGCCAGCGCACACTTGCCCGCGAGCTCGACTGGATCAAGATGTCGCCAAAAGCACAACACGCCAAGAGCAAAGCCCGTATCAATAAATACGAACAGCTCCTGAGTGAAGGCTCGCGTGAGAAGGTGCGAGAAACCAAGCTTAGCATTCCTCCCGGCCCGCGCCTGGGAAACTTGGTTGTTGAGGCTGAGGGAATTACCAAGACCTATGACGGGAAGATTTTGTTTGAAGACCTTTCATTTACTATTCCTCCTGGAGCAGTCATTGGCATAGTCGGCCCAAACGGCGCCGGTAAGACAACGCTCTTTAAGCTTATTGCCGGAACTGAACAGCCAGACTCCGGCACCCTTCGGCTCGGCGAAACCGTAAAGCTTGCTTATGCCGATCAGATGCGCGAGTCCCTTAACCCGGACAACTCGGTATGGGAGCAGCTCTCCAACGGGCAGGACCTGATTAAGCTTGGAGGCGTACGCGAAGTGAACTCACGCGCCTACTGTGCATGGTTTAACTTTGCCGGTGCAGACCAGCAGAAAAAAGTTGGGGTGCTTTCAGGGGGAGAGCGAAACCGGCTGAACCTTGCCATGATGATTAAAGAGGGCGGCAACCTCATGCTGCTTGATGAGCCAACCAACGATCTAGATGTGAACACTCTGCGCGCACTTGAAGACGCAATAGAGAATTTCGCTGGCTCGGCGCTGGTAGTAAGCCATGATCGTTGGTTCTTAGACCGAGTTGTCACGCACCTGTTGGCTTTTGAAGACGACGGGGTTGTGTGGTACGACGGAAGCTGGAGCGAGTATGAGGAGCACCGCCGCAAACAGCTCGGCAGCGCGGCCGACCGTCCGCACCGCTACGTACATCGAAACCTGACTCGTTAGGCCCAGTACACTTTTTGGTACAGGGTCGGTTACGGCGCAAGCTCATCCATACGCTCCCACAGGCGGGCGGCCTGTGTGCGGGCATTGGCGTAGATCTCGGCGGTGTCAAACGGAAACTGCCCTTCCTCGTAAACCAGTTTCCCATGCACCATAACGGTGCGTGTAATCGAGGCATCCATGCCGAACACAAAATGCCCGGCGATATTCTCAGGTAGCAGCGGTGTCGGTGGGTCGTACTCCGCAATCACGATGTCGGCAGCATACCCCGGCTCCAACAAGCCGTACTTTCTTCCAAAGTTACGTTCGAGTATTTGGTTTCCTGCAGCCAGGGCCTTGAGGAAATCACCCGGCCACCACGGGCCGCCAGCATCTTTGTGCTTGAAGTACGCATGCTTGAGTTCGGTAAACATGTCACCGCCCATACCGTCACTACCGATTGCCAGGTTTTTATACTCCGGAAGCCGCGTGTTATACCCAACATGGTTGTTCATGTTGCTACGCGCGTTGTGTACCAAGAATGTATCGCGTTCGTTTAGGAGCTCGGCCTCGGCGGAGCTCAGATGTACCGCGTGTACGAGAATGCTGCGCGGCCCCAAGAGCCCAAACCTGTCCAGCCGCTGGGCAATGTCTTCACTATAGGTGACATGCGAGTGGCTCACGTCGTATGCATCCTCGGCCACGTGCAGGTGCATACCACGACCGGTGGACTTCATGGCTGCCGAGATTGCCTCGAGCCCTTCATCCGGCACGGTGCAGGGTGCGTGCCCGCCTATGTGGCACTCAAAGAGACCGCGGTATGTGCCAGCTGCCTTCTCTGCATCTAAGGCTTCGGCAAACCGAGTATTCTCCTGCACACCGGCAAGCATATCCTTTCGGCCATGTCTGTCGGTGACTTCGTAGCAGCTTGCACCGCGAATGCCCACCTGCTCAAAGGCCTGTTTAATAACGTCTAAAGATCCGTCAATGAAGTTCGGGCTCGCATGATGGTCAATAACTGTGGTCGTACCGGCCCGAATTGCGTCGAGGTTGCAGACCAAAGCCGCTGCTCGCAGGCTTGGCTCATCTATCGCGCGGTCCATGCGCCACCAAAGATTCTTAAGAATGCTCATGAAGTCTGGTGTAGGCCCAATATTGGCCATTATGCCGCGCGCTAAACCGGAGTAATAGTGATTGTGACTGCAGACTATGCCTGGGTATACCAACCGCCCGGCAGCATCTATGACTTTGTCCGGCTTAGCTTCGACTTTTCCCGGCTTAGCTCCCGAGGACAGGCTCGGATCGGCACCCAGGTTAGGGCCGACCGCCTTGATTGTCGCGCCGTCTATAAGAATATCTATATTCTGGCGGATGCGCGGCGGGTCAAACTCCAGAGCGGTGGCATTTTTAATGAGTATCATCTCATGTCCTCCAGTTCACCAAAAAGTTGTGGTTGGTCGCCGTTCAGCAGTGCAAAGAGCCGTTCAAACTGCGCCGCACGGTCGGGCGCTGCGGGGATCGGACCAGCTGTGGAGGGCTCGGTTATACGGGTCGTAACCCCATCCCCCTCTACCAGCCACCCGTCGTTGCTGCAGATCGGAAGAG
>CAZQIK010000201.1:1200-4418 GCA_964593085.1 uncultured Spirochaeta sp. | reverse complement strand
AGAGTGTCGGCGATGAAACCTTAGTTGTAGAGGGAGTTGAAGTTGGCGAGCATTTCCTTGCTCGCCTAACTGGGAGAGAACGCGAGGGGGCTTCGGCAAACTCACGAGGGTCTGCACGTCGTGACGGCTAATCTGCTACGAGTCATTATGGAACGCCGCGCGGTGTTTCTTCTGCTTGTTGGTGTACTCACACTGGTTGGGGCAGCGGCTGTTTTTATGCTGCCAATTCAACTCTACCCGCAGACCCAACGCCCCCGAGTTTTAGTACGCATTCGCCATGTCGGATACTCGGCAATTGACTTTTCCCGTCGCTTTGGTGAAGACATCGAGTCACGCTTCCTCTCTATAGACGGCGCAGACTCTCTGTCGGTTGAGTACCAAAACGACCGGAGTGATTTCCGCATTACCTTTGATTGGCAGACCGACAGCCAAGAGGCGCGCGCGCTCGTTGACTCTACCATGAGCACCGTCACAACGCTTCTACCCTCGGAACTACGCGACGACTACTTCGTCCGATTCTTTGCGGGTGAAAACGCCGGTTTTCTCCTTGTCGGGCTGCGCTCGCCGTCGCTTGGCCCGGAGAGACTGCATCGATTGCTGTTGGAAGGGGTGGCAAGCGAGCTCAATCTTGTGCAGGATGCCGAAGAGGTCGAGATCTTCAATATCGAGGATCTTGATGTCTCTATTGAGCTTCGTCCCCATGCAATGCTCGACTACGGGCTGAGTATGCGCGATGTAGAGGACGCGTTGCGTGGAGCGCAGCTACCTGAGCCGGTTGGTAGCATTGACGACACTGGTCGCAGTTTTGCTGTGCGCTACCGACGTGGAGTCGACTCGGTCTTTGAGCTTGGAGAGATCGTCATTGACAATCCTGGGAATTTGCAGATTCGCCTCCAGGATATTGCTGATGTTTCATTCACCTACACCTTGCCGTCCAGTATCCTGGTGGTTGAGGGCGAGCCCGCGGTACGGATTAACGCAACTCCGTTAGAAGGCGGCAATGTGCGCGAGATGTCCCAGGATATTCTCCGCATTCTTAAGCAAGCGCGCACAGATGGCCGCCTCCCGGCCGACACCGAACTCCAGTTTTATGTTGATCCTGCCGACTACATCAACCGTTCTATTCGCAACGTCGTGGCTGCTGCCGCTCTCGGCGCCTTTCTGGCTATGGTAATTGTGTTGCTCACGCTTGGGGAACTGCGCAATACGCTGCTCATTGGGATCTCGCTTCCGGCAACCCTGGTGTTGTCCTTTATCCTCATGTACGTTTTCGAGCTGAGCCTAAACCTCATTTCACTTGGTGGGATCGCCCTTGCAGTAGGAATGGTGATCGACTCCTCTATTGTTGTGATGGAGAACATCCACCGACGGTATCAAGACGAACAGAGTATTCCGGACGCCGCTGCACTTAGCCGGGTCGTACTGGATGCAGTGAACGAGGTGCGGATGCCGGTGATCACCTCAACGCTCACCACGATTTTGGTATTTCTGCCGATATCCTTTACCGCTCCCCTAACCAACGCGATCCTTGGCGACCAAGCCGCCGCGGTGATATTTGCCCTGGTGTTTGCGCTGCTTTTGGCCCTGAGTTTAATTCCGGTTTTGGCCTCACTTATGTACCGCCCTAAGTTGGAGACGGCACAAGATTCAGCAGTTTCAACGTTCAGCAGACTCTCAGCGCGAACTATGCGGGGCTTGGTCGATGTGTACCGCAGAAGCCTGTTGCGGGTACTACAGCGTAGATTAACGGCCGCTTTGGTGGTCTTTGGTGCCTTTGCTTTGCTTGCCGTAACCGTACTGAACGTCATGCCCCGGATTCCACGAGAAATTATCTCACCTCCTCTCAGTGATCGGGTGATTGTATTCTTCCGCAGTAGTGAACTCACCGATCGTGTGCGTATTGTTGAAGAAGTGGTTCCTCAGATGGAGGCGGTCGTTAGGGAGACGGCTGGCGAAGATGTTGGGGAGATTTACGCTCTGGTTACCGGCGGCTTCAACATTATGTTTATTAACCTTCGCAGTACCGATGTCGCAGATGCCGTCCTTGCAGATCTGCAGCAGGAGTTTATCTCTGACAATGTTTTTAGGTATAACGTACAAATGTGGGATCCTGCCGAGTTACCTCTGCCGCGCACCAACGACCTCCAAGTTCGTGTGCGCGGGAATGACGAGCTTGAGTCGGTAGTTTTGCTGGAGCAGATGCGAGATTTGATCGGTGATACACAACTGTATGCTCGCGTGAACACGGCTCCTCCAACCGGGCTCAGTGATGAGCTCAATATGCGGATTCGGCGGGAGGTGATGGACGCCTTCCCGGAGTACAGCAGTACGGCGTTGGTTGATATGGTGCGGCGAATTCTACGTGGTACGACACCGGTAGATTTCGAGGCCGACTTACAGGAAGTGCAGATCTCGGCGGTGTTTCCCGACTCGGTTATCGAAGGGCGCGAGCAACTGGAGAACTTCCTGGTGAGTACAGAAAACGGCGTGGTTCCACTGAAGCACTTCTTTGACTTTGCCGAGGACCAGGGAGTTGCCGGGATTGCTGCGGAAGACGGGGAACAGGTGTTCCGGCTTTTCGCGCGGATGTCTCGTGGAAGCTCGAATGCTGAGCGGGAATCTGCGGAGCAAGAGATTCGCGCTCTTCTGCAGTCCGAACTTGAGCTACCTCCCGGTGCGTCAATTTTCTTTGAGAATGCTCAAACGGAACTTGATGAGGCCATACGCTCACTGTTCGTTGCGCTGGCAGCTTCCCTTGCGTTGATTTACCTTGTGGTTGCGTTTCAGTTCAATTCTCTGTGGATACCTCTTGTCATTCTTGTCACGGTACCGCTCGGATTTATTGGCGTGCTGCTGAGTCTTTTTATCTTTAACTCAACCCTGAGCCTCAACTCTTTGCTGGGTACAATCCTGCTTGGTGGTGTGGTAGTAAACAATGCTATTCTCATGATTGATTTTTATCGGCGGCACCAGGGAGAGGGGCGCGACAAGACCGAGGCGCTCATAGATGCAGCGGCCTTACGCTTTCCTCCTATACTCATTACTATGCTAACGACGATTCTAGGAATGCTACCGTTGGCAATAGGCCTGGGCGAGGGAAGTAACATTGTACAGCCGCTTGGTATTGCTGTTTCGGGCGGCTTACTTGTCTCAACCCTTTTCACCCTCTACGTCATCCCCTCAATTCTTCGCTTGGCTGAATCGTCAGCTCAACCGCC
>CAZQIK010000201.1:0-1190 GCA_964593085.1 uncultured Spirochaeta sp. | reverse complement strand
AAAAAAAAAAAAATTCCCCGGGGGGCGGGTTTTTTTCCAAACCCTTTTCCCCCCTCTCCGTCACCCCCAAATTTCTCCTTTGGGTTAAACCGCCAGCCCAACCGCCGACTCAACCGCCGTATCAGACTGCAAGTTAGGCGCCCCGGGGTAGCAGTTGCTTCAAGAGCGCGTTTGGAAACTTTCTTTTCTGCACGATGGCATAGAAGGTCTCCCGCATCTCGGGGATTTCTCGAATCTGGCGCAGAACTCCCTGATCCAGTTCGTCCTTGACAACAATAGGTGGCACCACCGTCAGTCCAATGCGTTCGCGGGCGATGAGCCTAAGCATTGTCATGTCGTTGACCTCTGCCTTTACGTTAACCGATATACCCAGTCTCTCAACCAATGCATCAAATGCAATCCGAATATTGCTGTCGAGACTCGGTAGAATGAGTGGCTCCTGGGAAAGCAGTTCTTCGAGGCTGCGATTGCCGTCAGGGAACGCGGCATCGCCAATCAGACCGACCGGCTGTTCCGAGATGAGGTGAGACACCCAAGGCGTAGCCGCGTCTCGCGACGGGACGGTATTAGCAAGCACCACATCCAGGCGATGTGTCTCCAGCTGCAGGAGAAGCTCGCCAAGTGAGCCCGAAGATACTACCAGTTCCACATTTGGCTCCCGGAGAAGTGAGCCGAAGAACTCAATCTGAAAGTTACGCGACAGTGTTGTTATTGCCCCAATCCTAAAGACACGGTGGGTAATTTCGTAGTTGTGCGTTAGTTGGTACAGCAGTTCATCGCCGGTCCGGAAGATTGCATCTGCGTAGTCAAGCACCATTCTGCCCGCCTCGGAGAGCACCAACTGCTTTCCGCGTCTTTCAAATAGGTCGTGTCCAAGCTGCGACTCAAGTGTCCGAATCTGGACCGAAAGGGCAGACTGCGAAATATGGAGCTTCTGTGCGGCGTGGGTCAGGTTTCCCTCGTGAGCAACAAAGTAAAAGTACCTCAAGTGGTTGTAGTTGATCTTCATACCTTAATATAAAATAACGAACGATATCATAACAACAATCAATTTTACTTATTATTCAGAAACCCATATCCTCTGCGCGACCGGTCGTCGACCAACTTCAAAAAAACAGGAGGCTAGAATATGAATGTCTTGCTTGAGTTTCTGCTGCGCTTTGTCGCGCAGCTTCAATCACCCACACTTG
>CAZQIK010000200.1:0-4420 GCA_964593085.1 uncultured Spirochaeta sp. | reverse complement strand
GCTCTGGCTGCTTTCCTCGAGCGGGACGAAGTTGGGCTGCGACACGTTAGCGAGGCAGCACGCCTGGTGCTTCCCCACCGCATGAAAAGTTCGCCCTTTGCAGATGAAGAACAGACCAGTGCCGATATCGACGACCTCATAGCGGGAGCCGCTGGTGAAGACGCGCTCCAAACACGGCAGGTGGAAGATGAGGCAGGTTCGAACGCCGAGCACTTGGACGACTCGGATGGTACTGCTGAGGGTGATCCAAATACTGTGGACTGGGCTCCGTCCGAGGACGGAATGTATGATATCGACGCAATGGCAGTTCCCGGCCCAAATGCAGCCGGCGGGATTGTGTTTGATTTTCTGGAAAAAAAAAATTCACAAAAGCACCGGCGCCCGGCGCAGTTGAAATAGATCTTTCACTCTCCGGTATCAAGCGGGTTGCTACACGCAGCGCTAAGCGGGGAGCCACCGGCGCTGGCAGTTCCGGCCGGCGTGTGGGGGTAGAGCAGCTGCCTGCTGGAGCAACCTTCAGTGGGGTTGTTCCAGCAGCGACACTACACGCGGCCGCTCTATCTGGACGCCACCGCCCTGAGCGTCAAGACCTAAGACGTGCTGTGCGCAAAGCTCCTGTAAGCGCGGTCGTTGTCTTTGTTCTGGACTGTTCAGACTCAATGCAAACCGAGGCGCGCATAACTGCGGCACAAGGTGCGGTCATTGGTCTTTTGACCCCGATATATCAAAGTCGTTACGAAGTCGCGGTTGTTGTGTTTCAGGATGAGGAAGCGAAAATTGTCCTGCCAGCATCTCGCAGTGTTGCTCGTGCACGCAATGTGTTAAAGAATCTCTGGATTGGTGGAGCAACTCCGCTTGCCCAAGGACTTATAGAGGCTCGACGCGAGGCACGGAATGTTCGGGCTAAGGCCCCCGGAGTCGAAGCTCTACTTGTTCTGCTCTCTGACGGCGAGTCGAATGTCCCACTGCAACCCGGCGGCTCTATTGCTCGCGAACTGGACGACGTGACCGATCTTCTACAGGCTGAGCGGATTCGGGTCCTTGCGGTAGACAGCGGTACAAGCATGGAAGGACAACACACCTTGCAACGAATTGCCGAAGGCACCGGCGGCACCTATATGAGACTTGAACGGATGCGTGCTCAGGGTGTTTACAAGGCGGTCATGCACGCAATCCGCTAGTGTGATGATTCATGTCGGGCATGCTGTTTCCGGCACTTTTTTGCTTTTCCTGGCCGCATCCGGCTACTCAACCATTTGCCACTACGTGAGTATTGGGATAGTATACTGGGCAACTCTCAAATACAATTCTCAATGAGCGGAGGTGGTGCAAACGATGATACTAACAGTGGGACTATGGGCGGCGGCGCTCGGGGGTGTTTCGGCACTTCTCTTTGCCTTCGTGCGTACCAAATGGATTTACAAACAGACACTCGAAGAGGGAGACCTTAAGCGCATTTCAGGTTATGTAACCGAAGGGGCTATGGCATTCCTCAGCCGTGAGTATCAAGTACTTATTCCTTTTGTCCTGATAGTAGCGGCTTTTTTGGCGGTGGCTAATACCGGGTATATCCGGTTGCAAGCTGGCTCCTTTGTTCTTGGCGCGTTATTCTCGGGCCTTGCTGGCTTTATAGGAATGCGCGTTGCAACTGCTGCAAACTCCCGCACTACTCATGCCGCGCTTCAAGGGCCGAATGCTGCTCTCAAGGTTGCGTTCTCCGGTGGTACCGTTATGGGTATGAGTGTGGTCGGCCTGGTTCTTTTAGGCATCGCTATCGTCCTTGGCGGTGGCGTGTTCTTCCTTGGATCGGATCCCGATACCCTGCGCTATACGCTTCTTCCTGTCCTTTCGGGCTTCTCACTTGGTGCAAGTTCCATTGCGCTGTTTTCTCGTGTTGGTGGCGGCATTTTCACTAAGGCTGCGGATGTCGGTGCCGACCTGGTCGGTAAAGTTGAGGCCGGAATCCCCGAGGATGACCCCCGTAACCCTGCCGTTATTGCGGACAATGTTGGTGACAATGTTGGCGACGTAGCCGGTATGGGTGCCGACCTCTTTGAGTCCTTTGTGGGGTCCCTGGTTGGTACTATGATTCTGGCGCTCACGGTCACCGGTGGTGAGGGAATACAGCTACGGCTTTTGTCCTTCCCCCTCATTCTTAGCGCCATTGGCGTGGTGGCTTCCGTCATTGGTGTACAGCTTGTTCGCACTAAGCCGGGTCAGTCTGCCCAGGTGGCATTGAATACCGGAACCTTTGGCGCTGCAATACTGGCGGCCCTGCTGTCCATTCCTGCTATCTTTTGGGTGCTTGGCGGACAAACGTTTTATGCTGGCTCCGGACCATGGCATCTGTTTTTTACCACCGTTATCGGGCTCGCAGCGGGTGTAGCTATTGGACTCCTTACCGAGCTTTTTACCGGTACGAACACCCGTCCGGTAAACGCAATTGTGAAATCGTGTGAGACCGGTGCGGCAACAACAATCATTACTGGAATTGGCATGGGTATGCTCTCCAGCGTCTTTCCTATTCTGGTTATAGGTGCGGCAATCTTCGGTAGTTTTGCTCTTTCCGGTCTCTACGGAATTGGCATTGCCGCTGTAGGTATGTTGGTTACTCTTGGTATACAGCTGGCGGTCGATGCGTACGGGCCTATCGCGGACAATGCTGGTGGGCTTGCGGTTATGGCAAACTATCCATCGGAGGTTCGCGACATCACCGACGAGCTCGACGCGGTTGGAAACACTACTGCGGCTATTGGTAAGGGTTTTGCAATCGGGTCGGCCGCCCTCACTGCGGTCATCCTTTTTACTTCCTTCCGTGAGCAGTCGGGTGCCGGTGTAATTGACCTCATGTCGATTCCGGTGCTCGTTGGTGTCTTTTTCGGCGCAGGTATTCCTTACCTGTTCAGTGCACTCTCCATGAACGCAATTGGGAAGGCAGCCTTTGCCATGATTGAAGAAGTTCGTCGTCAGTTCCGTGAGAAACCAGGTATCCTTTTGGACACCGAGAAGCCGGACTACACTCTCTGCGTAGACATCAGCACTAAGTCGGCTCTTAGGGAGATGATGTTCCCTGGAATAATTGCAGCGGTAACGCCGGTGCTTGTAGGCTTCACTGGTGGAATAGACATGCTGATTGGTCTTTTGGTAGGGGTCACGGCATCCGGTGTCGTCCTGGCCATTTTCATGTCCAACGCGGGTGGTGCTTGGGACAATGCCAAGAAGATGATTGAAGGCGGCGCAGGTGGTGGCCGTGGATCGGAAGCCCACAACGCTTCGATTGTCGGTGACACCGTAGGTGACCCTTTTAAAGACACCGCCGGTCCCTCGTTGAACATCCTTATTAAACTAATGGCTGTAGTCAGTCTGGTGATTGCGCCAATGCTACAACGCTACTGGGGGTAGTTGAAATTATGAGCAACGATAAACACCTTTATCTAATTCTGCATCCAAATCCGTCCTTGGTTGGATCGCAATATAGTCCGGAACAGTTTGCACGGCACTATGTGGCAGGTTCCACTCGCCACTACGACGGCAAGGTTATCTTTGCTGAAGTGGATCCAAGCTTCCGGCATCCGGCTTTTCCAATAGATGAAGCTTTGGAAGAACTGGTTCCTCATGAGGACGGGCGGCCAAAGGCCACAAAGTTCATCTCGGTGTACCGCGTGCTTGAACACATGGACACTGAGAAAATCAACAAGGTTTACTTGACTTCGCCGGAAGCGGCATGTCTGGAGTTGGTACCGGATGATCCGGACCAGATCGAGACGCGAGCCGCAGGCGTGCTACGCGTCTTTGCCGAGATTACCCCGGTACGCATGTTGGTGCTCAGTAAGCTAAACATCATGGAGTTTGGTGACTCCATTACCGACACAAGCAGCACGAAAAGTGTGCCGACGTTATTCTACACCCAGTTAGAGTTTGACACCGAGGCATTCCTGAGTGACTTTGAAGTGAACCCGCTCATGCAGCCCCCAATTCCGGGCTTGCACCCCTCCAAGCTCCGTGATGCAATTGTTGATCTCAAGATTAAGCACCACAAGATCTCGAAAGGGTTGGCGCTTGACAGCACCTTAAATCGCATTCCGTATCGCCTTATTCGCCATGGCTTTATGTTCACGACTTCCGACGGCAAACGCCGCTTCTTTCGCATGCCGAAGGCACGGCAGATTGAAGAAATAAACTATAAGTTCTGGAAGAGCATGTAGATGTCTCTCGACCCCCGGGGGAAGTCCTCTGGGGGTCTAATCATGAACCAACGAATCACCATAGGTCGAGATGCTTTTGCAAAGACTGGTAAAACACTAGTAACGGAACCCAAAGCGTATGCGGAGTTTGACACATGAGAAAGGGTAGACAGATCTGGGGGCTCCGCTCTCTGGGAGCTCGTGTGAGCATTCCTATAGTTCTCATGTTGGTCTTC
>CAZQIK010000199.1:0-4423 GCA_964593085.1 uncultured Spirochaeta sp. | reverse complement strand
GAGATCGTTTCACGTGACTGGAGTTCAGACGTGTGCTCTTCCGATCTGTGTCGCCTTGGCGTACCCCAAGGCGACACCGGATGACGCCCCCCTGAAGTTCGACCCTCACCACCACCATGCGGATGGTCCACCGGGTTCATAACAACACCACGAACTTTTGGACGACGACCAAGCCAACGTGAACGCCCAGCCTTGCCCAAGGAAACGTTCATATGATCTTCATTTCCGACCGACCCGATAGTTGCCCGGCATTTTTTAAACACCAGCCGCAACTCACCTGACGGCAACCGTACGGTTACGTAATCTTTTTCCTTAGCGACAACTGTTGCGCCTGCACCTGCGGCCCTTACAAGCTGTCCACCACGACCATGCTTTAGCTCAAGATTATGAACTGACGATCCAAGCGGAATACCTTCAAGCGGCAATGCATTTCCGCGAGCCGGGGGCGCAGTGTCACCGCTTTGCACAATATCCCCAGTGCTCATGCCCTTTGCCGCCAGAATGTAGCGTTTTTCGCCATCCTTATATTGCACCAATGCAACGTTAGCACTGCGATAAGGATCATAGCCTATACCAAGAACCTTGGCCTCGATACCGTCTTTGTCCCTTCGAAAATCGATCTCTCGATACAGTCGTTTTACCCGTCCACCTTTACGTCGAACACTAATGCGGCCACCCGCACCACGCCCCGCTTTGTAAGGCCGTCCGGTCGTAAGACTCCTTTCAGGTCCATCAAGATCGATATCATCAAATGTCAATCCGGTTCGGAAACGACTTCCCGGAGTTACCGGTTTAAACTTCTTCACTGCCACTGCTAACCCCCGCCTTACGCGCCTTCAAAGATGCTAATTGTATCTCCGGGAGAGAGCGTCACAACCGCTTTCTTCCAAGAAGAACTTGAGCCCTTCTTGTACCGCAGCCGTTTCGGCTTCCCTTTTACGTTCACCATGTTGCAGCCTACCGGATTCACCGAGAATAGCTCGCGGATGGCTGACATTACTTGAAGCTTGTTCACCCGTGCATCTACACGGAACACATACTTATTGTTCTCACGAAGCAGGTTGCTTTTCTCGGTAACTACCGGTTCAATAATGATTGATCGTGCATCCATTTTCACTCACCTTGAACCTTTTTTTCGCCGTACTGAACGCCCAGCCCTACAGCGGCCGATTCCATGACGACAATCTTTCGTGCATAGAATAGATCATGCGCCATGAGCCGTGAGTAGACCTGATAGCTGAGCCACGGAATATTGTTTGCAGCCCGCTTTACCATGCGGTCTTCATCTTTCATGATCAGAACGCTGCGCTGGCCACTACACAGACCGTACAGCAACGCGACCAGATCTTTTGTCTTACCTGACTCAACCTGGAAATCTTCGACAATCACCAGCTCGCCACTTGCAAGCTTCTTACTAAGCAAGCTGCGGAACGCAGTCTGCTTCATTTTACGAGGCAGTCGATACGAGTAGTCGCGGGGCACTGGACCAAATGCGGTCCCACCGCCGACCCAGACCGGCGATTGCCGCGTTCCTGAGCGCGCACGTCCCGTGCCTTTTTGCCGCCAAGGTTTCGTGCGACTACCGATAACTTCACTGCGACTTTTCGTCTTAGAAGTACCAACGCGTGCGTTCGCAAGCTCATTTCGAACCGCGTGATACACCGCGCCTTCGCTGTACTCACGCCCGAAAACTCGGTCGCTTACCTGTATGGTCTTCTGCTCTTTTCCTTCAGCTGAAAGAACCTTAGCATCCATAATTCACTCACTTCTTCTTCGCGTTCGAGATGAACACGTAACTATTTCGAGTACCAGGAACAGCGCCCTTCACGAGCAACATTCCGTTTTCAGCATCAACCCGCACAACCCGTAGACTTTGCGATGTACTTCTTTCACCGCCCATGCGCCCGGCCATTTTTGTGCCTTTAATTACGCGTGAAGGCCACGCCGCCATACCGGTTGAGCCGTTTTCTCGATGAAACTTTGAGCCGTGCGTCGCGCGCCCACCGCCAAAGTTATGACGCTTCATTACACCCTGAAAGCCCTTTCCCTTGCTAACACCAACAACGTCCACAAAACCAACGTTCTCTAGAACCGCAAGCGAAACGCTCTCACCTACAATACAGTCCGGAGCAAAATCCCGAAACTCCCGAACACATCGCTTCGGCGAAACGCCTTCCGGATACTGCCCCAGTACCGGCTTAGCCACGCGACTTTCCTTTTGATCAAAAGCCCCTAGGACAACAGCGCTATAACCGTCTTTTTCCTGAGTGCGTTTACCGACCACTATATTCGGCTCCACCTCAATCACGGTGACTGGCGTCAACCGCCCATCTTCGCCGAAAACTTGGCTCATCCCAACTTTTTTTCCGATCAGCCCAATCATGTCTATTCCCTCACAGTCGGTCGAACCTCGTCCGGCCCAGGTGCACTGGATCTACAGAGCCAAGCTTATTGCTTGATCTCTACATCCACCCCCGCAGGCAGCTCAAGTTTCATTAAAGAATCCATCACGGCCGAGGTCGGCTGAATAATGTCAATTAGCCTTTTATGCGTTCGCATCTCAAACTGCTCACGCGCCTTCTTGTTCACGTGCGGAGACCGCAAAACAGTGAACTTATTTATCCGAGTCGGCAGAGGAATAGGACCAGCTACTTTCGCGCCGGATTTCTGAACCGTCTGCACAATCGCCCGCGCGCTTTGGTCAATTAACTCAATGTCAAAACCACGAAGCCGTACGCGGATTTTATCGTTCGCCATCATTCCTCCAGAAAAGCCGGGCCTCGACACCGCCAGCATCAAGGCCCGCCCTCATAACACTTACTCGATGATCTCGGTCACCTGGCCGCTGGCAACGGTACGGCCACCCTCGCGGATTGCAAAGCGCAACCCCTTGTCCATTGCGATGGCATGGATAAGCTCACACTCAATCTCGCTGTTATCCCCAGGCATAACCATTTCTTTCCCGGCTGGCAGATTAACCGTTCCGGTGATGTCGGTAGTTCGGAAGTAAAATTGTGGTCGATAGCCCGAGAAGAACGGAGAGTGCCGACCACCCTCTTCCTTGCTCAAGCAGTAGATAGTCCCCTTAAACTTTGTGTGCGGCGTAATAGAGCCGGGCTTTGCCAAAACCTGGCCACGCTGCACCTCTTCCTTGTCTACACCACGCAGGAGCGCGCCGATGTTGTCGCCAGCTTCACCTTGATCAAGTAGCTTATTGAACATCTCAATACCGGTACACACGGTCTCTTTGGTGTCGCGAATACCAACGATTTGAATTTTATCGTTTACCTTCACAACGCCACGCTCGATACGGCCGGTAACAACGGTTCCACGCCCCTGTATCGAGAAGATATCTTCGATCGGCATTAAGAATTCTTTGTCAATATCACGCTCGGGAAGAGGGAAGTAGCTATCCATCGCATCCAGCAGTTCCTGAACACACTTGGTTTGCTCGGCGTCTTCAATGTTGTTCATTGCATTAAAGGCGCTACCTTTAATAATTGGGATATCATCCCCGGGGAAGTCATAAGAGTTGAGGATCTCCCGCATCTCTTCTTCAACGAGTTCAATCAGGTCAGGATCGTCGACCTGGTCGGTTTTATTAATGAAGACGATGATTCCTGGAACACCAACCTGTCGAGCAAGCAGAATATGCTCTTTAGTTTGGGACATGGCTCCATCTGTTGCAGACACAACCAGCACCGCACCATCCATCTGAGCCGCGCCGGTGATCATGTTTTTGATGTAGTCGGCGTGACCAGGACAGTCTACGTGAGCATAATGGCGCTCGGTACTTTCATACTCGACATGCCGAGTATTGATCGTGATTCCACGCGCCTTCTCTTCAGGTGCGTTATCAATATCCTCATAGCTCATAACCTTACCACCAGTAGCCTTTGAAGAGTACATAGTGATAGCAGCCGTTAGAGTCGTCTTACCATGGTCAACGTGACCAATTGTTCCGACGTTAATGTGTGGCTTCTTCCTTTGAAATTTTTCCTTCGCCATTACGCCCTCCTTAGCGGTATCGTAAGAAAGCAATCTGATAATATCTGTATATGTCATGTGTCGGCTTACCGGCACACGCTTAGGCACATAGAAACATGCCGCCTGGTGATCGAAACACGAAGCACAAACGAGCGACAAACAAAAAGGTGGTGGAGTTCTTTCAACAAAGAACGATCAGGTGGGGTTTTTACTGAGCCGCTTGCGCAGCTCCCGCCCGACCACCTTACCATCCGCAACAACTTTTCGTTGCTGTGGTTGATTGGTTTGGTACGCGCTTTACCAGACCGCGCTACTGCGCGACCGGCCTACCATCGATAGTGTGAAAACGCTTTGTTGGCCTCTGCCATGCGATGCGTGTCCTCCTTCTTCTTAAAAGCCGTGCCGGTAGTGTTAAAAGCATCAAGGATTTCCGCGC
>CAZQIK010000198.1:0-4450 GCA_964593085.1 uncultured Spirochaeta sp. | reverse complement strand
AGGGCGCCCGGCTCCGGTCAATTACCGACGATCTGACCGGACTGTACAACCGACGCTTTCTTGACTCTGCTTTTGAAGAACAGTTTAACAAGGCTCAGCGAAACGGCTCACAACTCGCGGTGCTCATGATTGACCTGGACCACTTTAACACGATTAACGACACCTGTGGTCTGCCAGTCGGCGATGAAATTCTTGCAGCCGCAGCCGACATCTTTAAGTCCAGCCTGGGATCGCAGGATATTGGTGCCCGCTACGGGGGCGATGAGTTTAGCGTCCTGCTACCCGGAATGGGGGTTGATGGTGCCCGTGCGGTCGCGGAGGCTATCCGTGCGGGAGTCGAGGCCATGGATATTCCGGCAGTGCGTGAGGCCGGTCTACCCGGTGTTACTACCAGTCAAGGACTGGCGGTCTATCCCTTGCACGCGCATGACGCTGCGGGGCTCCTTGAGGCTGCCGACAAGGGCGTGTATCGGGCGAAAGAACATGGGCGGAATCGTGTCGAGCTTCCGCTTTAGCACGTACCGTGTGCATAGCGCCTCCGGCTTAGCGAGTACCGTATGCAAAGCTAAAAACGATATCGGCAGTTAGCTGAATTAGCTCCGGGGCGGCAGCAAAGTCGTCATGGGCAACCTGCTCATGAGCTGAAAAAATTCGGGTATGTGAACGAAGCACCTCGGCAAGTTCCAAGGTTTGGGCGCACGGCACTACTTTGTCGAACTCACTTGCAATGGCAAGGCTTGGTGCTGACAGTGGGCCACGAAGTTTCTCTGTGTGAAACCACACCGGTGCAAAAAGCGTGTTCTGGAGTTCCGGGGATTCAGGCACCGCATCGGCAAACAGGGCTTTTTGCCGGTCGGCCGGAGATTTGGTCGAAAAAAAACGCAGTCTGGCCAGACGGTCGGGAATGAGGCGAAACCGAATAAGAAACCGGATTACGGCTGTACCTATCTTGCTCGTGTGCTGTTTTCCGTAGGGTGCAGCCACAATGACGACTCGGTCGACGCACTCACCTCCCAGCTCTTGGGCCACAAGGGCTGCAAGAACTCCCCCAAGACTGTGCCCCACTAAAATGAGGCGATGTCCGGACCTATGAGCAAGTTCGCGGCAGTATGAGCTTGTTGAAGTGATCAGGGTATCAAGTGAGGACATCTCCAGATCAGGTGTGTGGACTGTGTCGAACCGTGTCTCCAGTGCAGGTTTGAGGTAGCGCCAGAATGACCCTCTGACGCCGTAGCCGTGGAGCAGCACTACCGTTCGACTGTTTCCAACTGATGTGCTCATAACGGTACGCTCTCTCCGGCTAGCATACCGCACGCAGCCGCAATATCCGGTCCTCGAGACATCCGAATGGTCGCAGGTACCCCGCCTCGCTCAAGCTCGGCGCGGAAGGCCTCCACCCGACGTGGATCGGAGCTTTGTAGATGAGTACCTGGAATAGTATTCCATGGAATAAGGTTTACCCGTACCATAAGTCCTCTAAGAATTTTAATGAGCTCAGGGGCATGTCTCGGACTGTCATTGAGCCCAGAAAATGGAATGTACTCAATAGTAATCCGCCGCCCCCTGCCCTCCCGCCGATCTCGCAGGAGCGTCAGGATCTCTCGGGTCGGGTGCAAGGTTTCGGTCGGTAAGAAAGCCTCGCGTTCCTGCGCAAAGGGTGAGTGTAGGCTCAGCGCTAAACGAACTCTGGTTGCGTTCAAAAATTCCTCTAGCTCAGGTAGTATTCCAATAGTAGAGACCGTAATGCGTCGGGTAGACAGGCCGCAAACCGTGGTCAAGATCTCCAAGGCGGCAAGCGTGTTGGGTAGGTTATCAAGAGGCTCACCCATTCCCATAAACACAATGTTAGTAATCTGGTCACGCTCCGGAATGCCTTGATACTGGCTAAGGATCTCACCAACACTTAGGTTCCGCCCGGCACCAAGTTGAGCTGTCATGCAAAAGGTGCAGCCACGTTTACAGCCGCTCTGCGAGGATATACACAGTGTGTGGCGCTGTTTGTCTGGAATTGACACCGCCTCGAATACCGCGCCATCCTCGGGTGACTGAAACACATATTTGCGGGTCCCGTCGCGAGACGAACGGCTACTTTCTGGGATTAACCTACCTAATGTGAACTGTGCTGCAAGGAGTTCACGTCGAGCCTTAGAGAGGTTACTCATGTCCCTGATCTCGACAAACGGAGGGTGATACAGCCACTGTGTAAGCTGTGACGCGGTAAATGTAGGCCAGCCGAGCGACGCAACTAACTCTGATAGCTGCGCTGGCGTGTGACCATAAAGTTTGTCCAAAAATGTGCTCCGTGTCGTCCTGTAGAGGGAATAACGAAAAATAAGGGCCGGGGCTAAAACCCGGCTGATGTATTATGCAGTCTCGTCAACATTGTTGCCACGGTACTCCTCCTCGGGCGGCGGCGGTTGCTCGGCAGCATTATTGCTGGCCTCCTCCGGCCGTTGCGCTTGATCCTCCCGTGGCTGTTCTGGGGGAGCTGGCGGATACTCTTGTGGCGAGGGCGTAGCGACTGTCGGATCCATATACCCAATGAACATATCGCACCTCCTTCTCCCTTAAGTATACCACCGCGACCGCCAGCGGTCAAAGAACAGGCTCCTCATCAAAAACAAACGATATGTCAATTAAAAACCAGTACGTGTGTGAGTCGGCAACTTGACGGCAGCCCTCCTGTATCGTATATTCAAGTTTGAGAATATTGTGCAGATGCGGGGTACACCGTCATAGCTGTGTTTATTCATCGAGTGACTGATGGGCTATCGCGTTTGTTTTGCGAAGAAGGTTTGGTTCACGAAGAAGGATGTACTCACATGGAAAACGTAATTATTATCGGCTCTGGGCCAGCGGCGCACACTGCGGCAGTGTATGCCGCACGGGCGGAACTTAAACCTCTGATGTTTGAGGGTTTTATGGCAGGCGGTGTTGCGCCGGGGGGCCAGCTAACCACGACTACAGAGGTAGAGAACTATCCGGGCTTTCCCGAGGGAATTGAAGGTCCTGCTATTATGGATCTCATGAGGAAACAGTCGGCTAGATTCGGTACTCGCATCAAGACTGAGACAATATCGCGTGCCGACATTTCGCAACGGCCGTTCAAGGTCTATACCGAGGGCGGTACCGAGTACCAAAGCAAGGTGTTGATTATTGCCACCGGAGCTACCGCCAAGACCATGGAGTTTCCCGGTGTGGAACGACTTTGGCAACGAGGGATCTCGGCCTGTGCGGTCTGTGACGGTGCGCTGCCAGTCTATCGCGATAAACCTCTGGTCGTGATTGGTGGTGGAGACTCGGCGTGTGAAGAGTCGCTGTACCTCTCTAAGTTCGGGAGCGAAATCCACATGCTTGTACGTCGTGACGAAATGCGGGCCTCTAAAATCATGCAGCAGCGTGTGTACGACAATCCTAAAATTACGGTGCATTGGAATACTCTTGCGCTTGAAGTGCTGGGTGATTCGGTGGTGAGCGAGGTTCGCGTGAAGAACAAAAATACCGAAAAGGAAACGACAATTACCGCTGGAGGACTGTTCTTTGCTATTGGGCATGAACCAAATACGGCATTTCTAGGAGGACAATTGGAGACCGACGAAACGGGCTATGTGCTTACCGCACCTGACTCAACGGTTACCAGTGTAGAGGGGGTCTATGCCTGCGGTGATGTTCAGGATAAGCATTATCGCCAAGCGGTCACAGCCGCGGGTTCCGGGTGTATGGCTGCAATTGAAGCCGAACACTGGTTAGCCAAGCAGGAATAGCGGAAGCCCAGCCACCACGGGCGCCGAGCTTCCGTTGGTACATGACCAGCTGAAAGTGCTGTGCCGCACTTTCAGCTCTTATTCTTACTACCGTCGTGGTGCGTGTCCGAGGTCACCACCTCGTCCAAAATTGTCGCGACCCTGAGGAGTTCGAGAGTAATCGTCGCCTCCACGGTGGCTACTTCCTCCACGACCCATGTGCCTGGTGCGTGAGCCGGAGTCCAACACATAGGTGCGTCCGCCTACCGTCACTTCGCTTGCACGGATGAAGGAATCACCCTCATCTACCCCAACGCGTGGGCCTGGCATCTCGTACCCGGTAACTTCAACCGTGTCGCCGGAGCCTATCTCTGCGCTCTCCGGAATCGCGAACGCAGGCATGAGATGGTAGGTGATGTTGCCGCGTTCGATGGCGACTCGCCCCCAATCATCAACGACCGCAGAACCAGATATCGATATTGGTTCACTTTCTTCATCCGTCCAGAAACCTCGTGATTGAGCGGAAGCGAGAGCAACGGCCATAATACCGAGCAGTGCAAAAAACAGAACAGCTTTTTTCATTTCTTTGTCTCCTTTCGGAGTGACGCCCTGCTGTTTTGGGAGCCCTCCGTTTGTATGCTATTGTTGTTTAGCAAAGTTCGTGCCAAGCACTGTGTTGAAGCCGGAATAGCCAAAATGATGCTGAG
>CAZQIK010000197.1:0-4450 GCA_964593085.1 uncultured Spirochaeta sp. | reverse complement strand
GCAGAAATGCTGAGTATTCCTAAGAGCAATGTGCCCGGCTCAAGGAGGCTCATATCAAGAAAGAAAACCGGTACGATAATACCGCCGATAAATCCGAAGATCATTCCGCCAATCGCGGTTATAACGCCGGTAACGCTCATTTTGAGAAAGAGGGTAGTATTGGACTCCAACCCCGCAACGAAAACGTGAACAATTGCGGCAATTGCGAGAAAGCCAAACAATGGCAATGAGACGGCCAGTCCCTCCGCCTGTAACGGAAACAATCCGTCAGCAAAGTATGGCACTCCGACCGAGCCAAGTGCGTAAGGGCCTATTAACGCGCCAGCAATAATCTCACCAACCAAACCGGGCAGGTGAATGCGGTCGGCAACGAGCCCAGCAAGCCGCGCGACAAAAAGAATGATGCCCAGATCAATTGCAAGACGGGCAAGTTCGTGTGGAAAATCTGCGGGCCCATGATGTCCGTTTGCTGCTGCAAAGATTGGTACGGCACCAATCACAGCCAGTGTGGCTGCGAGAAAAAGAATCCGCGGCCCTCGATTATTTCCGATCATTTTACTACTCCTTGCGAAAATGCCAAAACATGACTATTTGATTCTGCATTTTTTTTACCGATTGGTCAACGGTATTTGGTGATTACACCAAAGAAATTGTTGAATAGAGCGATAAGTAATAGGTCTGGAGCCCGCGACGCATAGGGTAGAGATGCGGTACCATGTGGTACGTATGACCCTGTTAACTGTAAAAGACCTAAGTAAGAAGTATCGCAATGTTATCTCGACCGAGCGAGGCCGCTTCCAAAAGCGACTTTCCGAGCCAGCACCTCGCTATGCGCGCCATGACATTTTTCTTGCGCATCCGGGGCTTTCGCGAGAGTCTTTACTCCCGGTGGTGCTGGAAATTGAGGCAATGGGGTTTCGAGTCTGTGTAGACCGGCACAACCTGAATAACCCGGCGCGGTTGCCAGCTGACACCGAGGAGTGGGGGCTCTTGCGGAGCCTGCTTAACGGCTCGCGCTGCTTGCTCTATGTCGCCCCGGACGAGCAACGACTGGCAGCAAGCAGCGCCTGGCTCTTTGGATATATGGAACACTGTACCGACAAGGTGGCGGTGCTACCGGTACTAGATCGTGACACCGGGACCGACCTGTTCCAAGGTACGGGACTCCTGGCTCAATATCCGTATGCTGGCGTTGCACGTGCCATGGGTGAAGAGGCAGATACGCTCTGGGTTATGCATGATCCCCGCGAAAACATTAATCTTGACTACTGGTTCTCGGACCGTACCCTGCGCCCGTAGCGTGACTGTGCTTCTCTTCCAACGCAGCAAGCTTTTCCGCTATAGTGACACAACATCGTTTTTTTCATGAATTTTCCCACGTATCGCGAGGAGGACATCTTGTTTTCGGCTGTTGACCCTAAAGTTAGCTTTCCTGCAATGGAGGAAAGCATCCTCACCTATTGGAAGGAACACCGCATATTTGAGCGTTCGGTAGACCAACGTTCCGACCGTGAGGACTACGTATTCTACGACGGCCCTCCCTTTGCTACCGGGCTGCCACATTTCGGGCATTTTGTACCGGGCACTATAAAAGATGTTATTCCCCGCTATCAGTCCATGAAAGGCAGGCGAGTCGAGCGGCGCTTTGGCTGGGACTGCCATGGCCTGCCGGTTGAGTATGAAATGGAGAAAGAGCTGGGCATTTCCGGCAAGACCGAGATTGAGAATTTTGGGGTCGCCAAGTTTAACGAAGCCTGCCGTTCCATTGTGCTCCGCTACACCGATGAATGGGAGCGAATTGTCACCCGCATGGGCCGCTGGGTCGACTTCCAGCACGACTACAAGACCATGGAACCTGACTACATGGAGTCTATCTGGTGGGTTTTCAAGCAGCTGTGGAGCAAGGGCCTAATCTATGAAGGTCACTATATTCTGCCCTATAGCCCTGCGCTTGCGACTCCCCTGTCAAACTTTGAGGTGAATCTCGGCGGGGATATCCTTGTCCCTGGTCCGGCCGTCACCGTGCGGTTTTAACTGCTAGACCAACCCAATACCTTTATCCTGGGCTGGACGACAACACCCTGGACCTTGCCCTCAAACCTGGCGCTTGCCCTTGGTGCCGACATCAGCTACATCAAAGTGGGTGACGGGGAAGATACCTATATTCTGGCCGAAGACCGTCTTTCTTACTACTACCGTGACGAGTCCGAGTATCGTGTACTGGAACGCTACTCCGGCAACGATTTGGCCGGATTGCGTTACGAGCCCTTGTTCCCATATTTTCGGGAGCTATCAGACCAAGGCGCCTTTGTGACCAAACTTGCGGACTTTGTTACCACTGAGGAAGGTACCGGGATTGTCCATATTGCACCAGGCTTTGGTGAGGACGACTACAATGTTATGAAGGGTAGCGGCCTCCCTATTGTGTGTCCAATTGACGCTGAGTGTAAGTTTACTAACGAGGTTAGCGACTTTGAGGGGATGTTTGTCAAAGACGCCGACAAGGGCATTATTGAGAAGCTAAAAACCGAACGTAAACTCGTAAAGCGGGAGAGCTACCTGCACCCATACCCGCACTGTTACCGTACCAAAAAGCCCCTCATTTACCGCGCAATTTCCTCATGGTTTGTGGATATAGAGAAAATTAAGGCGAGCATGCTCAAGGCCAACCGTGGAATTCACTGGGTGCCTGCGCATCTGCAAGAAGGTCGCTTCGGCAAGTGGCTTGAGAACGCCAGAGATTGGGCTATATCGCGCAACCGTTACTGGGGAAATCCTATTCCGGTTTGGAAGAGCGAGGATGGTGAGTATGTGGACTGCATTGGTTCACGTGAGGAGCTCTTTGAGAAGTCCGGGGTTCGAGTCGAGGACCTCCACAAACACTATGTAGACGACATCACCTATCTCGCACCGGATGGTAAGGGAACCATGCGCCGGGTTCCGGAGGTGTTGGACTGCTGGTTTGAGTCTGGCGCCATGCCCTACGCGCAAAGCCACTATCCTTTTGAGAACAAAGACTGGTTTGAAACTCACTTCCCGGCAGCCTTCATCTGCGAGGGCCTGGATCAGACTCGTGGGTGGTTCTATACATTAACCGTACTTGCGGCTGCCCTTTTCGACGGACCAGCATTTCAGAACTGCGTCACAAATGGCCTTGTCCTTGCCGAGGACGGCAAGAAAATGAGTAAGAGCGAGCGTAACTACACCGACCCCCAACTGGTTATTCAGCAGTATGGCGCCGATGCCCTGCGGGTTTTTCTCATGAACTCGGCCGTTGTACGCGGTGAGGACCTGAAGTTCTCGGATGACGGTGTAAAAGAGGTGCTCAAGAGCATTATTATTCCCCTCTGGAACGCCTACAGCTTTTTTGTCACCTACGCCCGAATTGATAACATAGGTCCGCAGTCCCGGCCGACCAACCTCGACAATCCGTTGGATCGTTGGATACTGTCAGAGACAGAACGGCTTGCAGGCGAAGTCGGAGCGGCCTTGGATGACTACGAGCTGCAACGAGCGATAGCACCAATTGTCGAGTTCATTGACCTTCTCAACAACTGGTATATTCGCCGCTCCCGGCGACGGTTCTGGAGAAGCGAGAACGATGGCGATAAAGAGCAAGCCTACGCGACGCTGTACTCGGTCCTCATCGAACTAACCAAGATTGCAGCCCCGTTTATTCCGTTCATTACGGATGAAATTTACCGAAACCTTCGCAATGAGTCCTCACCTGAGTCGGTTCATTTGTGTGACTATCCGGTGGAAAACCGCTCATTACGGGATTTTGAGCTGGAACGCAAGATGGCGGCGACCCAGAAGACCGTGGCAATGGGCCGAGCCCTGCGCAGCATGCATAATCTCAAGACCAGGCAACCTCTGCGAGCTATTCATTTGGTAACCAAAGATCCCGAGGAGCACAAGGTGCTTCGCGAGATGGAGGATATCATTCGCGAGGAACTCAACGTTAAAGATGTTGTATTCCGTGAAAACGAGGAAGACCTTGTTGAGTATCAAGCAAAGGCCAATTACCGAGCACTTGGTAAGAGCCTTGGAAAAGATATGAAGAACGCTGCCACAACTATTGAGGCTCTCTCGGCAAACGAGATTCAGAGCCTGTTGCAAGGCGCTACGCTCCATATTGATATCGGAACTCGGGCTATAGATATAACGCAGGACGACATCCTTGTGCAGCGCATAGAGAAGGCGTCCCTTAAAGTTCTCAACGAGGGCTCGCTAACGGTAGCGCTGGACTCCGAGGTCACCCAGGAGCTACGACACGAGGGATATGTCCGTGATATTATTCGAGCGGTACAGACGCTGCGCAAAGATGCGGGGCTCGAGGTAACCGATCGCATACAGTTGTATGTGTACTCGCCTTCCGAGCTTAAGGATGCCGTAGATCAATTTGAGGATTATTTGTCGGCCGAGACCTTGGCGGTTTCGGTTGAGTGGA
>CAZQIK010000196.1:0-4488 GCA_964593085.1 uncultured Spirochaeta sp. | reverse complement strand
GTGTTGCTTCGCTCGGATCAAGATTCCAGGACAGCGGATTTGCGTCGACCGAGTTAGTTTCAATCAGTACCGGGGCCAACCGCGTATTTAACGATGGTGTTCACTATCTTTTCTTCACCGCAACAATAGATCCCGCCGCAGTCGACGGAACAGTCAATTCCGCCGCGATACAGCTCAGTGATCTTGGCGATTTTGGCAGTCACACGGTAGTTGGTGAGGCGACAATCCCGGCCGGGCTAATGCAGACTCTGACGACTCCCGAAACCTACGATCCTGGTTTGATCGACGGCGACGGCATAATCGATTTTCGTTTACGGTGGGGATTTTCAAACATCCGAATCAACAATGAGATGACACAGGTGTGGGAGGTTCCTACAAACCAACTGGTAACAGTTCAGTTTGATCTACAGCCTGAAAACATATTTGGTGCTGGCGTTAATGACCAAGTTCAACACTATGTCGGGGTGCGTGGCTTAGCTGGAACTTGCACGGTGGGCGCGACTGCTGGGATTTTAAATGGAAAAACTTACGACATAACTTTCACCTTTACCCCGCCCGGACCTGGAGTTTACTATGTATCGATGGGTGCTCGGCTCGATTTCACCTGTCAACCTAATCCTGAGAATCTCGTTGCATACTTTGACGCCGGACGGAACTTTGCCGTCATTATTGTGAAGTAGCTCCTGCGAGGAATAATTGTATTGAGCCACAATGCCGCCGGTTGTGTTTGGCGCTTAACCCGCACGCCTGAAGCATACGTTAGCGCGGCCTATTGCACCACGGGTACATTTACTTTACATTGAACAGCACACAAAATACCGTTTAAGAGCGGTTTCGGAGAGGTGCGAGAGTGGTTGAATCGGGCGGACTCGAAATCCGTTGTACTGTTTTGCAGTACCGTGGGTTCGAATCCCACCCTCTCCGCTTTTGGTGATGGTTCGCCGTTTCGGCGGCGTTCTGGAGAGATGACCGAGTGGCTTAAGGTGTGCGCTTGGAAAGCGTATGTGCTCGCAAGGGTACCGAGGGTTCGAATCCCTCTCTCTCCGCTTGTGCCCCTTCAGTGTCGACGGCCGGGCCCTGTGCAATGGTCCGCCGCCCAACCCCGTCAGGGCCGGAAGGCAGCAGCGGTAAGCGGTTGGTTCATGTGCCGCAGTGTGCTTGGTCTGAGCTGAAGGGGCTTTTTTATTCCAAACCGATAGGGCCCGCCATGGAATTTGAGGTAACAGCCGGACGAAAACGACCCCACAGCTTTGATAAGCTGGCCGGGCAAGAGTTCGTCGTATCAACGCTCAAAAACGCTCTCAATAACGGGCAAATTGCCCACGCATACCTGTTTTCTGGCCCGCGCGGTGTTGGAAAGACATCGGCCGCACGAATACTTGCGGCGGCGCTCAACTGCCCCGACGGCCCCCGTGGTGAGAACTTCTCCGACTATCCTGAGGCCAGTGAGATCGCGCGTGGTGAGTCTATAGACGTTATAGAAATCGACGGCGCTTCAAATACCTCGGTGAACGACGTTCGACAGATAAAGGAAGAAGTGCTTTTTGCACCGAGTAACTCACGGTACAAAATTTACATCATTGATGAGGTGCACATGCTCTCGAACAGCGCTTTCAACGCGCTGCTCAAGACTATTGAGGAGCCCCCGCCCTACGTCGCCTTTATTTTTGCCACGACCGAGGTCCATAAGGTTCCGGCTACCATTCGTTCTCGCTGCCAACAGTTTCATTTTCGTCTCATTCCGGTTGAGACTATTCGTGATCATCTAACTGAGGCCTGCCGTGACCTTGGTATTGAAGCTGAGAACGAGGCCCTTTTCTGGATTGCCAAGGAAGCCGGAGGGAGCCTTCGGGACGCCTACACGCTCTTTGACCAGGTGGTGGCCTTTTCTTCCGGGTTCATCACCATGGAGAAGATCAGTAAGAGTCTGGGGCTGGTGGGCCTTGAGCGACTTAACGCTCTTGTCGAACTGCTTGCCACAGGAGACGTTGCGGCGCTCATGGAGACTGCGGATAATATAGTAGCTTCCGGGGTTCCTATTGAACAATTTGTAATCGATTTATCCGAGTACTTTCGTAGCTTGATGTTGTTGCAGTACGGTATAACCAAAGAGTCGCTCCTTGGCTTTTCACCGGAGCGGTACTCAGCGCGTGCCAAGTCCGCCTGGACCAAGGCTCAGCTTGAGCATGGGCTTGAGCTTACCCTTGAGTTGTATCGTCGAATGAGGTACTCACTAAACGAACGCTTTGAGCTTGAGCTGCTGCTGTCTCGCCTTGCATCGCTAGGCGACTACATATCGCACGAAGAAATACTCCATCGTCTTGAGGAGTTGCGGAGTATCGGTGCGGGCGGGAGTGCAAGCAGGAGCGCAGGCGGGAGCGCCTCTACCAAAGAATCCAAAGCTGCCCATCACAACATCGAGCCAAACGCCGGTGTTCCAAACTATTTGAACGACGTCAAGGAAGATACCGAAGCTGTGCAAGACTACCAGCCGAATGCCGTTTCCCGACACAGTGACTCGCATGTGCCGGAAACGACGGCGCCGGCACCAAAAGCGACGGCAGCAACAGCGCGTGTGGCGTTTCTTCTGGAACAAGAAAAAATTGAAGAGATTATTGCCGGAGTCAAGCAACATAAGCTTGCACTTGGTGCGGTCGTTGAAAACGCAACTCGCTGGGAACTGAACGACAATGCCTTGCTCATTGTATTTGGCTCCGCCTTTGCGGCAAATGAGGTCAAAAAAGGTATTGAGGTCGTGCGTGATGTTGTCTGTGAGTCGCTAGATGAGGACGTTGCTATTTCGGTGCAGGTTGAAAGTGCTGAACCAACCGACGACAAGGATATTGAGCTTGATCAGACGGTTGCCACCGTGAAGAAGGTTTTTCGCGGTGAGGTCATTGAAGAAGAAGGAATGTAATTATGAATCCAATGGATATGCTTAAGAACTTTCAGGACATACAGGCCAAGATGAGTGAAACCCAGGAGAAACTCCGGGGTGTAACGGCGGTAGGTACCGCTGGTGGCGATATGGTGCGGGTAGAGTTTAACGGACACATGGAAGTGCGTTCGGTAAAGATCTCGCCCGAAGCGGTAGATCCCGACGATATCGAGATGCTGGAAGATCTTTTGCTCGCGGCGTGTACCGACGGAATTACTAAGGTCAAAGAGAAAATTCAAGAAGAAGTCTCCGGTCTTACCGGCGGGCTTGATCTGCCTCCTGGGATGTTCGGTTCTACGTAAAAGATCTGGTAAAAGCTTTAGCTCACCAACGGCCAAGAGGACACAGCTGTGACTGTACTCGATAAACTCATTGCTCAATTTTCCAGACTTCCGGGGATTGGGAAGAAAAGCGCAACCAGAATTGTGTACCATCTCCTCGCTGCCGACGAGACCTACAATCGGGCCCTTGCCGAGCAGATAGCAATTCTCAAGGAACGCATTCATCCGTGTGCGGTGTGTGGCAACTACACAGAGGACGAAGTCTGCGCAATCTGCGCCGATGCTGGTCGTGATCGAAGTTACCTGTGTATTGTTGAGACACCCGGCGATATTGCCGTGCTTGAAAGTTCCGGAGAGTACAACGGTATGTACCATGTGCTTGGTGGTGTTATATCACCCTTGGATGGAATAGGCCCAGCCCAGCTCAACATAGGTGGTATTCATGAACGAGTGCGTAGCGAAGGCACGCAAGAGCTCATTGTTGCTACCAATCCTACAGTGGATGGTGATGCTACGGCTCTGTATCTCAAGAAGCTTTTCCAAGATTCCGGGCTGCGCATTTCTCGGCTGGCGCTTGGGCTGCCCGTGGGTGGCGACTTAGAGTATGCAGACCGTCTTACTATTGCCCGCTCATTACGGGGTCGGGTGCCTCTGAGTTAAGCCAGGGGAAGCATAAAGCGGCTACACAAGCCTAAAAAAGTTTTATTGCAGTGGTGTCGCTATCCGGATCGACTGCATAAACTGCGGCATCCAAGCGTTGCCGGGCAGCCTCCAGCATGCGTGGAAGAACCGCCTCCTCGTCCGGACCAAAACGTGACAAAACAAAGCTGTCGACTTTTCCGTGCTGTGGCCGACCTATTCCTATGCGCAGCCGAAAAAATCCGGCGTTACCAAGAGCCGACTTGACCGAACGCAAGCCGTTGTGACCACCAAGCCCGCCGCCACATTTTAGAGCAATGCTGCCGAAGGGTAGTTCCAGGTCGTCATGAACTACACAGACTTCATGGACTTCCAGTTGAAAAAAGGCCACGGCGCGGCCAATACTCTCACCGGAGCGGTTCATGTACTGAGTGGGCCGCACCACTCTAAGTTTCTCGCCGCCCTGCTTGCGTGATGGAAAAACCTCTGCGATATCGGCATTAAACTTCCCGCGAAAACCAAGGTCAGGAAAGGCGGCATCCAAGAGCATCCACCCCACGTTGTGGCGGGTGAAACGGTACTCATTTCCAGGGTTACCGAGAAAACCCACAAGTCGTATCATATACGGGT
>CAZQIK010000195.1:0-4498 GCA_964593085.1 uncultured Spirochaeta sp. | reverse complement strand
GGCGCCGATTTCGACCTACTTCTTAAGGCGTACCAACGTCAGCATCCGCAACAGGCTGGCCTCATTGACGAGTTTAGAGCAGAGCTTGCCAAGGGCAAGGACGCTGGCTGGAACGTAGGGCGTTGCCGCGAGTTAGACGCTATGGGCAGTGCCGCACGCGAGGTGTGTTTCTACGCCGGTATTCCAGGTACGGCTCGTGGCCGTCCGGACCAGCAGGTTACCGCGTTCACTGTGACCGAGTTGTACGAACGTTACGGCAGCGCCAGCGAGCAGCAGGCCCTGCGAACACAGATGGAGTTTACACTTCCGGTACATCAGTTTTCCGACGCTTTTCCCGAGTTTGTCGACGCCCAAACCAACGCAGCCCTACGTAAAAAAATCGACCTGCCCCTCCTGACCGAGGCGTTCGAAACCGTTTTTGGCGCCGAGGCGGCCAATCGCAGCGAGCTCTCGCCCCGCCAGGTGCTACCACTGTTAAACCGGCGTGCCCGAATGCTTGATGAAGCTATTCGAAAACATCGCGATGCTGAACTCCAGGGCAGCACTACCGCCTCCCGTCAGATTAAAGGTCTTTCGGCCCAACGCTCCCAACTTGAAACGGTTTTTAAAGCCTGGGAAGACATGACCGACGAGCAGCGCTTCGTAGTTGCGGTATACATTGCTGCACGTTTAGGAAAAAGTAGCTCCGACCCCTTGAGCTCCACCGTTCGTCAGCTGGTTTTAGCACGCTATGGAACCCGCAAGGATATTGCCGCGCGCGCCGAGTATCTCCAGAGTGATGTGGCCCCACACCGTCCGACTCTTAGGCAGCTGGCGTTACTCATCAACTATCTTGACTGTGTTCGAGTTGAGGCACGAGTGCATTCACAGGCACTGTTCCCCCTACCGTTGGAGCTCACAAACCTGCTGCTGCTTTTCGATACGCACCGGAGCACACCGGGGTGGGCCTCGTTTGACGCTGCTCTGCGCCGTCTATTCCAGTACGGCGGGCTTGAAACCGAGGCGGCCCGGCTCCTGGACTTTCAATCCTCACTGACCCGGGCAACCCGCGCTAACCAACCCACAAGCCAAGGAATGATCGTACGTGCATCAAAGTCCTGTATCGACGCCATGTACGGTGAAATGGGCGCGCCGGTGTATTCGGGAAAACCGGACATCGTACTTCGCCCCGGATTCCAGGTTCTCCGTCTGGTAGATAGCGAAAACAAACGTGTGGTCGGTGTTGCCTACCTTGCCTTTTCTTCGGCAGGTATCAAGAGCCTCAATATCCGGCGCTTTTACTTTGTTTTTGGATTTCATCTACTTGAGGGCTTGTCGTATAGACTGGGAAGAAGCGGAATGATGTCCGCGTATCTTCAGCTTCGTAAAATGGTGGAACTGCTTGCTACCAAGTCTGGTATGCCGGTTTTTTTACCCGGCGCCACGAATAACTATATCATTTCAGACTCGCGGGCCTTGGCAGATATTATTTTGCTGTACGAACGAAAGCAGAAGCCGCGCGAAGCAGCCGATGCACTCAAGGTAGACCTGCGTTTCCCTGCACGAGATTATGCTCGTGGATATCTCATTATTGATCCCGAATCACACACGGGTTTTCACGCCGAGACAGCACTAAAACAGCTTGGTGGCTAACCGGGACCCTCTCAAATAGCTCTACTCAATATTTGCAGCACCGTCATCGTTGTTATTCTCGTCGTTATCTTCGTTGTCGTCGTCCGGCGTATAGCGGCCGTACTCCACCATAAACTGTGGATATTCAGGTTGTGACATGCGCATGCGCGTCTCGGTAACTTCAAGCCCATATGCACGCGTTCGGTCCTCAGGCTCCATGTCGATATCGTCCCAGTCCTCACCGTTCTCGGAGATCTCTTCTGCCGTCACTTGGAGGAGGCCGTCTTCATCAAGTTCTAGAACCCCACGAGACCCAATGCGAAACGCGTCCTCGCGGTGATACGTAAAGGTGTAGGCTCCACCCTCAATATTCCATTCCCAGCGAAGCTCGCCCTGCACACGTTCCCACGTACCCGCATACTCGAGTCCATTTTGGTTGTCGAGTTCATTCTCGTTATTGAGCTCCTGCTGAGCCGGGAGTATCACCGCGGTACCAAGTACCATACTCAGCATGAGGATGAGGTTTACTAAATTGCGCATTGCCAGCCTCCTTAGGGCGCTACTCCCCATATAGAGTATCGGCATATCTTGACTGGATACTCAAGAAAAAATGAGGCACTATAGTGATAATGAACATCTACTGTGCAAACATGACCACACGAGTCCCATATCGTGCTCTGTACCTTCTTCTCTGGCTTATGCTTCCGTTTGGACTTCTTCATGCGGTCCCATCTCAGTCCGACATTCAACCAACCACCGATGTGGGCGTTGAGCTTGGTCGCTACGAACTTCGCTTAAGCAGTGAGGGCCGTCTGCTCCGCTCGCGTGATGGATGGGTAACAGTACAGGACATCTCGCAATCTGCCGAGGGCCGCAGCGGTGTGCCGGGCGTAGCCGGGGTACAGGGATATGTCCGCATTGCGGCGCTGGCTCAAGATCCAAACGATCCTCTGCGTTTTGCTGCGGTTGGTGCCGACGACATGTACCTCACACGCGACGCTGGCACAACCTGGGACCCGTTAAATCTTAAAAGCCGGCCGTTAATCAACAGCAGCGTCAAGTTCACCTCGGTAGCAATCTCGCCGCACAATCCCGATCATTTCCTTGTCGGCACCTCGTACGACGGTTTCTTTGAAAGTACCGACAGGGGTCGTTCATTCACACGCCTAAGCTCGGGGCAGTCCTTTGCCTTCATGGACCGGGGCGCTGGCTTTCGTGAAGAGGTGTCCGCGCTCGGGTACGACCCGTCGGATCATAATATCGTGTACTTTGAACTCGCTTTTGGTGAAGGAAGCTATATCTTTCGTCGCAACACCGGGGAGGTCAAGTTGGTGACGGACCCGGAACTTGTGTCGTTTATGAATGGTTTGACTACGGCCGCGCCCAGTACCGGCTCAGACCACACGGCCAACACTGCAGACAATGCAGACGCGGACGACAACCAGGACGAGCAGGACGCTAATCGCCGCAGCCGCGCCGCCAACCGCAACGGCATCTACATCGCTGCGCATCGTGCACGAGGCCAGCACCTCGCTGAGTACCTTGATCTGGTTGTTGAACACGGCATGAACAGCATCGTCGTCGACTTCAAGGACGACTTTGGCATGCTCCGGTACCACAGTACAAATGAAACCGCACGCGCAGCCGGTGCCATTCGCCCGCTCTTCGACGCAGCCGAGCTAATTGACGCGGCTCATGAACGTGATATCTACGTAATTGCTCGGGTCGTGGTCTTCCAAGATCCACGGCTCTATGCGTATGAGAACCACCGCTACGCACTGTGGGATGCACGACTCAATCGCCCTTGGGGTGTCTACCGCGAGACCGATGATGGACAACGCCGGATTGAGTCGTGGGTAGATCCTTATTCAGACTTCGTCCATCAATACAATGTTCAGATTGCCCGTGAGATCCAAGACACAGGCGTTGATGAAGTTCAGTTTGACTACATCCGATTCCCTTCCGATGGCGCAGCGCGAGATATTGTTACGCGCCATCGTGGGGAGAATACCAACCGAGTAGCGGCTCTTAGCAGCTTTCTTTCCAAAGCCCGCAATGCGCTTGAGCTTCCCATTGGCATAGATGTCTACGGTTTCAATGCGTGGTACCGCACCGTGTATCTTGGGCAGGATGTTGAGGAACTTGCGCGTTACGTAGATGTGATCTCACCAATGCTGTACCCCTCGCACTTTCCACGAAGTTTCTATGGTGAGCTTGAGTATCTAGACTGGGCTGAGTTCCTCTACCGAGATGGCAGCGCACGTTCAACAGAGATTACCGGTAATGCTCTCATACGGCCATATGTTCAGGCATTTCTCATCGGCAGTGAGCTACAGTTCTCCACGCCCTACTACCGCGAGTATTTACTGCGGCAGCTTCAGGGTGCGCGTGAAGGTGGCGCCTCGGGTTTTACTCTATGGAACGCATCTGGACGCTACTACATGATAGGAGAGTCGCTGATCCCCTTTACGCGCGAGGGCGACCGTACTCATGGGGAGTCCGCTACAAGCGAGGAACCCACAGAGGAAGAAGGAGTCAGGGAATGAAGAACAGCTTTGCTTTGTCGATGGTGCTTATTACGGGGCTGCTTCTGTCCTGCGCTTCCGGCTCCGCTCACGGCGAGAGCTCTCAGAGGCGGCCAGCCTACGAGACGGTGGCTCGCGGCTCTTACTCGGGCGTGCTGACTCAGCGAGAAGTGATCGTTGAATCGGAAGCAGCCCTGGATCGCCTCTGGCGCGAGATCCACTCGGGGCGATCCCCAGTGCCCGAAACTCCAGACATTAATTTTGAAACTATGCAGATAGCAGCGGTTTTTGCCGGAGAGAAACCGTCCGGAGGTTACTCAATTGAGGTTACCTCCATGCAGCGCGAGGACGAGCAGCTGACG
>CAZQIK010000194.1:0-4499 GCA_964593085.1 uncultured Spirochaeta sp. | reverse complement strand
GCCGCTTACCCCACGGCCCTCGAGTTGGCCTCGTAGATGTTGTCGGGCGTAGCTGACCAGCCGTGATTTACGGCGTTCATGGGTGCGCCATAGTTCCTCGTCGGTGATTCGATCCATTCGTTTCCAGATGTCAAGGTGCGTCGGTTCATCGGCAAAGCGTGGCCCAAAGTAGCGGTCAAGCAGATCGGTCAAGTCGTGGGAAAGCCAGCTGCGCACATGTACACCATTGGTTATGCTGGTTATTGGTAGTTCGTGTTTCGGTAGTTCCGGCCAGACACCGGCCCACATGTCCTGGGATATGTCGCCGTGCAGCTGACTTACTCCGTTATTGTAGGCGGAAAGGCGCAGCGCCAGCACCGTCATACAGAAATGCTCCAGCTGATCCTCAGGATTCTCGCGCCCAAGCGCCATAAAGGAGTCCCAGGTCATGCCGGTTCCTGCGGTCACACTCGGATAGTACTTCTCCATGATGTCAAGCGCAAATCTTTCGTTACCCGCAGGGACCGGTGTATGGGTAGTAAAGATATTTGTTGGCCAGACGGCCTGAATCGCTTCCTGCAGGCTGAGGCCCTCGTTCACCATGTGCTCGCGAATGCGTTCAATGCCCAAAAATGCCGAATGGCCTTCGTTCATGTGGGTTACGGCCGGATTAATTCCAACCGCACGGAGGGCGCGTATACCGCCGATTCCAAGGAGAATCTCCTGTCGAATGCGCGTGTCTTTGGTGCCTCCGTACAGCGTAGCGGTGATCTTGCGGTTTTCTTCGTTGTTTTCCTCAATATTGGTGTCCAGAAGATACAGTGAGTTACGCCCCACTCGCACAACCCAGACGCGCGCCGAGACAATGCTGTCGGCCATCTGCACCGTGATTTTTACGTCTTTGCCGTCTTTGTCCAGACAGCGTTCAACCGGCATGCTGTACCAGTCGTTTTCCGGGTACGATTCTTGCTGAAAGCCGTCGGCGTTAAGGTACTGTACAAAGTAACCTTGTCGGTAAAGTAAGCCAACACCCACTAGCGGCAGGCCTAGATCGGAGACCGTCTTCATATGGTCGCCCGACAGCACTCCCAAGCCACCCGAGTAAATTGGTAGGCTTACATCCATGCCGTACTCCATTGAAAAGTAGGCGATCGTATCTTTGATACTCCCAGTGTACCAGGCATCTCCATTACGATATTTCAGAAAACGCTCGTATACCGAGTTGAGTGCGGCCATGTAGGAGTCGTCGGTCGACTGCCGCTCAAAGGCCTCTTGAGAGACCATACCAAGCATACGCGCCGGGTTTTGTCGGCTGCGCACCCAGGCATCGTAGTCAAGTCGAATGAACAGCATGACGGCGTCATAGTTCCAAGACAACCATAAGTTGTGGGCGAGCTCTTCAAGGGGTTTTAAGGGCTCAGGTATTTGTGGGTGAACCGTATACGGTATTATGTTCATGCGTGCTCCTCGTGGATCTTAACTTCAAATGATTCATTCATGACAATCGTGCTACATAACGATAGCGTTGCACCGGCCTCGTGTCAATGACGGTGAGGGAGCAGAGTATGGGTTGGATAACTTTCCCGGACACTAATGCGTGGCTATGCCTTCTTCGTGTTCGTCTACAATGGCAATAACCGAACTTACCTCGGCGGTAGACTCAAGTGCGTTAATCTTGTCGCGTGCGGCAAGCACATCTTGCTCTTTTGCGGTGTGAAGCACGACTACCACGGGCACCGGTGCGGTCGAGCCTCCGTTTTCCGAACCCGTTGGTTCATCCTGATGTACCGATGCAATGCTAATTCCGTAGCGACCGAAGATGCCGGTGATGTCGGCAAGTGCCCCCGGGCTATCCGCCACCATGATTCGCAGGTAATACCGGCTCTCCAGCTCCGAGACCGGGATAACCGTTGCTGCCTTCGCGCCGCCGCGCAACGCTGGAGAAGACCGGTAGGCTGCAGGTATTGAACCTAAAGCAAGAGAAATAATATCGGCAACTACCGCCGAGCCGGTCGGCATGCCGCCAGCGCCACGTCCGTAGTACATGGTGTGACCGGTAGTGTTTCCATAGACACTTACTGCGTTAAATGGGCCGGAGACCCAGGCCAAGGGATGTTCCTTGGCAATAAAGGCCGGGCGGACGCGAAGCATGACACCGTTCTCGCGACGGTCGGCAATGGCTAAGAGCTTTACCGAATAACCGAGGCGAGCAGCATACAAGACGTCTTTCAAGTCAAGACTGTCGATTCCGGACACCGGAATACTTGCAAACTCAATATTCACGCCAAATGCCAGTGAAGCCATGATGGCAATCTTGTGTGCTGAATCCACCCCGCTGACATCAAGAGTAGGGTCGGCCTCGGCAAGCCCGGCCTTTTGCGCTTGCGCTAAAGCTGTAGGGTAGTCGGCGCCGTTATGGATCATCTCGGTGAGAATGTAGTTGCAGGTACCGTTTACAATGCCGTATATGGCATCGATGTGATTAGCAGCAAGACCGTCATACAAGGCGCGGATAATGGGTATGCCACCACCGCAACTAGCTTCAAACGCAATACAGACACCGTTATCCGCTGCTAGTGCCAGTAGTTCGGCGCCGTGGTGAGCAAGCAGCGCCTTGTTGGCGGTTACTACGTGTTTTCCGGCGCGCAGCGCTTGTTCAATAATGGATTTAGCTGTGGTGAGCCCGCCAACCAGTTCCAGAACGACATCTACTTTCGGGTCGGCGCAAACTACTGCAAGATCGGGGGTGCGGGAAACTGCAGTTATTCCTAGTTCGTCTGCACGTGCATAACTGCGGTCGACAATATGTAGCAACTGCAGCTCCACGCCGGAGCGTGACGAAATTTCCGTGGCATTATCTACTATAATTTTTGCAGTAGCACCGCCGACCGTACCACAGCCGACCAGTGCTACACCAATGCTCTTCGTTGACATATACTATCCTCGCGTCTGCGGTGCATACTACGCAGCGCCACAGGTGCTGTCAACCGTGGGATGTCGGGGGCGAACCAGCAGGGATGTCGGCGGCCAAACCGGCATACTCCGTATCCAGACCACAGCTCTTCGTTGACAGCACCGCTAAAAGCATCTACAAAAGTCATATGCGCTATGACCTGCTGTTGATAGATCTTGACGGAACACTACTTGACTACAACGAGGGTGAACGCCATGCCCTGCGGCAGGTGTTTCACGAGCTGGATCTCCCATTTGACGAGCAGCTTCACCCGCATGTGTATCGGCAGATTAACAATGAGCTGTGGAATGACTACGAAGCCGGTCACATAGGGCGAGACCACCTCCGATACACGCGCTTTCGGCGGTTTTTCGGCGAAATCGGTTTTTCTGCGGATCCCGAGGAATTCAGTCGGCGCTACCTTAGCGCGTTAGCCGCGACAGCATTTCTGGAGGTTGGGGCTCGCGAGCTACTTAGCACATTGCATGGACGTGTTTCACTTGCTGTTGTGAGTAACGGCTTTGCTGCGGTACAGTATCCGCGGCTTGAGCATGCGCAGATTCAGGGCTACTTTGACGCTGTCATTGTCTCGGACGAGGCTCAATGTCGCAAGCCTGAGGCAGCGATTTTTGATGCTGCGTTGCGCCATCCGGGGCTACGTTGTAAAACTGAGCCGGAGAGATCACGCTGCCTTATGGTGGGTGACGGAGTCTACTCAGATATGGCTGGCGCCTTTGCCTATGGTATCGACAGCTGCTGGTATAACCCGGAGGGGCTCGTATTTCCATTGGAACAACAACCCACCTATGAGGTCTCACGGTTGAGCGAGGTGCTCGATGTCTGTTGTGAATGACCCCGCATTCTCGGTAGCTCCAGTGCTTCTGACGGCCGGTAAACCGACCTTTGATATCTTCCGGCACTCAGGTGGAGCAGGAATTGGTCGCGAGCGGTTGGTGCGGGGCCTTTACGCTCCATTTCCAGTGATCAGGCATGCGTCGTCGCCCGATCACAAGCATGCGCCACACGAGGAATTAACGCTTGTGTGGGGTTTTACTGCGGTGCGAGAAGCGGAGGCCGCCGGACTTGCAGCCGTGAGCTGCATTGAAGTTTCGGACGACGTTGTCTCCGCCCTGGAAATCGCCTTGGAATTTGAGCAGCGCCCTGGAGGCTACACCCCGGCCGAGCACTACGCTATGTGGCGGCTCATGATGGGTTCTTCAGAGCCTGTTGCAAAGGATAGGCTTGCGCGTGTGGGCAGTCTGCTTGGGAGTAGTGGCCACGCCTTTCAAGCCCTCATGCACCGCTTAGATGCCCTGCCGGATGCTGTGCGTGAGGCGGTGCTGAGTGAGACGATAGATATTAAGACTGCCGAACGTTGTCGCGACTTGCCCGCTGCGTGCATTGCCGGGCTTTTGGGTCCGGACTACCGTGCGGCCGGTTTAAGCTTTAGTAGAACGCGACAGCTGCTGTCGCTGCTGCGCGAGATTTGGCTGCGCGACAATCTCTCTCCGGCTGCCTGTCGCACACTGATGGACTCCGCGGTTGCCGATGCCGACCCAGTAGCCTA
>CAZQIK010000193.1:0-4523 GCA_964593085.1 uncultured Spirochaeta sp. | reverse complement strand
GGCCGCCGTCGTAACCGGCGGGTTGAGCTCACCATTCTTGAGAACTAAAAAGCAAAAGGCGAGATCGTAGCCAACACGTTAAGGAAGTGAGGGATGGTAGCGGAGCACGAAGAGTTCGGGGAAAACTCCGGCTGTCTCAATGAGGGTGGAGCCGCATAGTTCAAAGTCGCTTCGTGCCTGGATCGACTCAAGGAAAAGATATCGGCGTTTACCTACAAGTAGAGCTACCATAGCATTTGGTCGCAGTACAACCGAAAACTCACGCAGCAGATCTCGGTAGAACGCACCAAAATCGGTATTTTTTCCCATTCGAACCCCAAAGGGTGGGTTTGTGACAATGCAGTCGATCGAGTCTGCTGCAACTCGCTGTGAAAGCAAGCGTGCATCGGCACGCTGAATTGTTGTTCGGTGTGTTAATCCAGCGGCCTCGATGTTGGTGCGGGCGCCAGCGGCCGTAGTGGGATCAATCTCAATTCCGTGTAAGGCGGCGTTGGGAAGCTGGGCTCCCGCTTCCACAAGAATAGTGCCGGATCCCACAAAGGGGTCGAGCAAAGTTATATCTGCCTCCCTATCTTTCAAAAGGTTTGCCACATGCAACATTGCATAGCCAACAACGGGGTTGAGCGTAATGCGAGGTTGGAACACCCGCGCCTGTCTGTGTGCCGGCGCTGCTGGGCCATGATCTACTCCTACAAGGCAGTGGCGCTCAAGTACATCGACTCGTAGTTCCAGGGCGGGATCGTCGAGTTTTACCGGCTTATCGTAACGCCGTACCAGCATAGCCCCGACCGCGCGTTGGACTAGTTCACTACGGAACTCCTGATTACCGGTCCGCTCAGTTGTGACCCTAAAACTGTCAGCGGCAGCAAGCCCCGGCACCTCAAGTTCGGAAAGCCGTGCGGCAATGTGGGCAGGAGTCTCGGAATCTCGTCCTACGGTGAAGTGGCACAAATGGCTGATAACCCTATGGACAGCTCCCAGACCTTGCAATCGTTTCACGACCCACTCGGCGCATGCCTGCTCACTCTGAGCAAGTGTGTCGCACTCGTACTCAAACAGTACCTGTGCCTGAATACCACCGGGGCGTGGCGTAAGGCGTGCAGTTGGGAAGAGGCTTTGAGTCTCCTCGACAACTATATTCTCAAGACCAGGGTTGGTCGTGAGCCGCATCGCATGAGTTTGTGGGTGCTGCCTTGCATCAGGATCCTGTCCCGGAGTGACCTGCACCATCTCTATGAAAGGGACCTTCCCGGGAGCTACCGGTGTCCGGGGTGTAAGCTCAACTACCGCCTCAAAATGTGGTGTCTGGGGGAACATGTCGAATAGCGCGACAGAACCAAGTTGATAGTTGCGAAACTGTGGTAGTTCCTCGGCAAGTGCCTCAGGGTTACATGACACGTACACGATCTTACGAGGTGCAAGCTCGGTCAGTCGGCGGATAGCGGCGGGATGCATACCGGAGCGTGGCGGATCGCTTACAACAAAGAGTGGCCTGACGTATTCAAGACGATCCGCTTCGGCTGCATCATCAACTACGGCTCGTGCTTGCGGGAAACCGGCGGCATTAAGATTCCGACGGGCCGACTCTATTGAGCCAGCGTAGTTTTCCATAACCGTGACCCGGCCGAATAGCGGTGCCAGCGACACACCAAAAGAGCCGACTCCGCCATACAGATCTAAGAGCTCGGCATGAAGCAACTGGGGCTCGCTCCCACTGGATTTACCGGTATCGCTGTCGGTGTGCGTTACTGGGTGGCTGTTAGCTGAGAGCAAGTCGGTATCCCGAGCCAAGAGGTCCCGTACGTAGGACACCATTAACTCCGACACGTTGTGGTTTACCTGGAAGAATCCCTGGCTGTGGTATTCAAGTGAGTTGTTGAGAAACGTCTCGGTCAGTGTGGCGCTTCCCCGGAGTACCCTGTAGTCCTCGGTTGTGCTAACATCGGTTGTAGCTGAGACGTAGCCTATGAGTACGTTGTCGGCCGAGCACTGCATTGCAAAACTTTCTATCTGGTGCTCAACAGGCTGACAGCCGGGCGAGTCGGGATTCAGAATGAAGCTAATGGTGCTGCCACTACGAGTTACGCGAATTACCGCGTAGCGCAAGGTACCCGTATGGTGCCGGACATCAAAAGAGTCAGGTGCCGGGAAAGCTGCTCGTAGCTCGGCAATGAGAACGTTTATTCGAGGCTCGGCTATGAGACAATGGGTAACATCTACTATTTTGTCCCAGCTACCGCGACGACGAAATCCAATACCGCCCGGGTGAAATACCATGTCTACCCGGTTGCGATAGTTGTATTCTTCGGCCGTAAAAACCTGCATGTCTTCGACGCGTAAGAGCCGGGCAAGATGCTGCTTCTTAGTTTCAACTTGGTCGCTGTAGGTCTGATCCTGCAGACGGCACCCGCCGCAGTCTCCAAAGAACGGACACGGAGCTTGGACCGATGTTTTCGTGAATGCAGTCATACCAGTTCTCCGAGTTTCCCATTGATTGTGCAGGCCCTGTAAACGGGCTCTATATATGGGGATGATGTGTGTGACTATACCCGTGCTGCCAGCTTATCTCAAGCGGTCTATGGGTAAGCTCTATGGTTAGAAACTAAGAGATTGGCTTGAATTCATAGCGCTGTAGGCATACACTCTACATCAGGAGGCATCTATGGACATTGCACAAGCTTCAATGAACCTTGGACAAGCCAACGTGCAGCAACAAGCCGGAATGGCAGTAACGCGTATGGCAATGGACAATTCACAGGTACAAGGTGACGCCATTAACCAACTGGCAGAAGGTGCCGAGCTTGCACAACAAGCCGCACCAGCTATACAGGATCCGTCCCTTGGAACTATCCTGGACGTATCTGCATAAGGGGATGCTCTAGGCAACTGTTTGAGAAAGTTGACTGGAAGGGCCGCGTGGCCCTTCAGTCGACGCCCGTAGCGATGCATGCATGGGTCGCTAAGAAGTGCCTCGCACCGGCCAATGGCCGGTTCCCACCGCAAAGCACTCAATTTATGTGCAATTTACGTTCGAAACAAAATGTACAGACCTAAAACTCACCACCGGCTTTGACCGTGGCCACAACCTCATCAAACCCCGCTAAGACCTCGGCGTCCGGTTCACCAGCAAAGGCGTTAACTACAACAATGGTTACGACGTTTGCAATGAAGCCGGGAACAATTTCGTACATGTGAGCCCCAAGTCCAAGTCGCTCCCATAGGACCAGCACCACCGTACCAACAACCATTCCCGCCAGCGCAGCCTTCCACCCCGTCTTACGTGAGAAAAGCGCAAAGATAACAACCGGGCCAAATGCCGCTCCAAAGCCGCCCCACGCATACGAAACAAGACCAAGTACCGTGTTGTTTGGGTTCAATGCAAGCAAAAGTGCAATAACCGAGATAATAATAACGCAGCCACGTCCGATGATTACCAATTTTTTGTCACTTGCTTCACGCTGCAGAATTTTCTTGTAGAAATCCTCGGTTAGCGCGGAGGATGAAACAAGTAGCTGTGAGTCGATAGTCGACATAATGGCTGAGAGAATTGCGGCAAGTAGAATACCGCCAACCCAAGGATTAAAGAGTTCATTGATCATGAGAATAAAAACCGTCTCTTCAGTACCGCCTTCAAGACCGGTGAACATTCCTACACCCACCAAACCCACAACAACAGCGAAGGCTAAAGACACAAAAACCCAAACAATAGCAATAAGCCGTGCCTGCGGAAGTTGGCGAATAGAGTTGATGCTCATAAAGCGGGCAAGGACATGAGGTTGTCCAAAGTAACCTAATCCCCACGCCATGGTGGAGATGACGGCTACAAAGCCACCGGCGCCGAACAGTGTGGTGGAGATACCGGCCTCCGACAAGGCTTGCGACAGCTCACCAACCCCACCGACGCTGCCCAGGCCGATCATCGGTACCACTACAATGGCTACAATCATAAGCGAGCCCTGGAAAAGGTCCGTCCAGCAGACGGCTAAGAATCCTCCCAGGAAAGTGTACACGACAATTGCAGCCGTCCCGACAACTGCAGCTGTATGGTAGTCCAAACCAAACATCGATTCGAATAGGCGGCCAGCCGCTACAATACCAGACGATGCATAAATCGTGAAAAAAATGAGAATAATAATCCCGGAAATAATGCGTAACGCCCCGGTTGGGTCTTGGAACCGGTCTTCAAAAAAAGACGAAAGCGTAATTGCATCTGTCTTTTCGGTATATATGCGCAGTCGTGCCGAGATCAGTTTCCAGTTCGCTACAGTCCCAATGAAAAGTCCAATGGCGATCCAGCTTGCAGGCATTCCGCCGAGATACAGTGCGCCGGGAAGTCCCATGAGCAGCCAGCCGCTCATATCGCTTGCCTGAGCCGAGAGTGCGGTCACCCACGGCCCCATAGCACGACCACCGAGAAGATAGTCTTCTACACTTTTTGTGCGAGTATAAAAGTAACTACCAATAACCATGAGAAGTATGAAGTACACAATAAAAGTAACAACTGCCGGAAGACCGATCAGATC
>CAZQIK010000192.1:0-4528 GCA_964593085.1 uncultured Spirochaeta sp. | reverse complement strand
TGTTACAGTGAGCATAATGCACAGGGAGCATGATAGTGAATACCGGAGATAGACAGTTCGAGGTAGTGCGTTTTGCTATCGCCCGCATGCGTTTTCTGCGCAATCGGGAACGATGTCTGCTTGCCGAGACGGTGCGCAGCGAAAGCCTTTTCTCCTCCTTGTCTTTGACGGACCTGGCCTACATTATTGGTCGTCTGCCGGAGTTGCGCAGCTGGGATCCAAAAGCCCTGCTGGCAGATGCAGGTGCGGATGCCGAGTATTGTACTCGCCATGATGTTCGGGTGGCGTGTTATGAAGATAACGACTATCCGCCGCAACTCCGAACGATAGCCGATGCACCCTATTTGCTGTTCTATCGGGGTGCGTTGCCTTCGCCGGATAACCCGATGGTTGGGATTGTTGGAACGCGCGAGCCAAGCCGTAGCGGCTTCGAAGCGGCCTACGAGCTGGGACGTGAGTTTGGTGCAGTAGGTGTGGCAGTTGTGAGCGGGCTCGCGCGCGGGATAGACGCCGCCGCCCACGACGGATGTATGGCTGGTGGCTCGGCAACCTACGCGGTGGGCGGCGCAGGTATAGACAGGGTGTACCCGGTGTCCAATCGCCGTTTGGCCGGTAATATTCTTGACCGCGGTGGCGCGCTCCTGAGCGAGTACCCGCCGGGTACACCGCCAATGCGTTACCACTTTCCGGAGCGCAATCGAATTATATCGGGACTGGTCCGCTCCGTTGTGGTGGTAGAAGCTCCGCTCGACAGCGGAGCCCTCATAACGGCCGACTTTGCTTTGGACCAAGGACGTGAGCTGTTGGTGCATGAGATAGGGGTGAGCAGTAAGCAGGGTGAAGGCGTCCGAAGATTGGTAGATGACGGTGCGACAACGGTGCGGTGTGCTGGCGATGTATTGGCAGATTGGGGGATGACATTTGAGGGCGAGGCCAACGAGGTTGAGTGTGCCGGTACAGCAATGTCAGCGTTGAGCCCGGCCGGTGCCGGACGTCAGTTGGCTCTTGAGCTGTCACAGGAGTTGGGTCTGGGGGGAATGGATGAGTGAGCAGCGTGACTCTGTTGATCGGTATACTCGGTATCTTGGAAGCGTGCGCAATCTCAGCAATGCAACGATCAGAGCCTACGAGCGTGACTTGGTAGCGTTTAGCGACTGGCTTGAGTCCGAGGACCTTTCCATGTCTCAGGTTGACCTTGTTTCTGCGCGGCGTTATGTGGCAGGGCTTTCACGCACCGGTGCGGCCGTTTCATCCATTAATCGACGATTATCGGCGCTCAAGGGCTATTACCGTTTTGAGATTCGTCATGGCCGAGCAGAAAGCTCCCCATTTGACGCTGTTCGTAGTTTGAAAGGTGAGCGGCGACTACCGGAATTCTTTTTTGGACACGAAATCGAGCGGCTGCTTGATATTCCGGGTGGTGACTTTGCTGCCTTGCGTGACCGCGTGCTACTGGAGTTGCTGTACGCCACTGGGTGCCGCATAAGTGAGTGTCTTGGTATGGATATTGCCAATATCGACTTTAAAAAACGTCAGGTAGTAGTGCATGGCAAGGGTCGCAAAGACCGCCTGGTATTTTTCGGACCGCAGGCCGCACGTACCATTGGCGAGTATCTTCCTTTGCGTAGCGCGCTTTTACAGCGTCGCGGCAAAACCGGCATGCAGGCCCTCATTCTCAATCAGAGTGGTGAACGGCTCACGGTTCGCGGCGCTGCCGGACTCCTGCAAAAGCGGATACTTGAAACAGGCATAGTAAAAAATGCGGGGCCCCATACATTTCGCCATAGTTTTGCTACCCATGTTTTGGATGCCGGGGCGGATATTCGGGTTGTGCAGGAACTCTTGGGGCATTCAACGCCCTCTTCAACCCAGGTTTATACCCATGTAGGGCTTGGCGCGTTAAAAAAAATCTATACCCAGGCACACCCGCACGGGACGCGTCGGACAACGAAAGAATTTGATATAGATGAGGCAGTTGTGACAAGGATAGGAAATTCATGAGTAAGACACACCACGAGAAAATACGGAGCACTACCGTTGTGGCGGTACGTAAAGAAAATCATACCGCTATGGCCGCTGACGGGCAGGTGACTATGGGAAACACCGTAGTCAAGTCCAGTGCACGCAAGGTAAGAACGATTTACGACGAAAAGATCCTGGTTGGATTTGCTGGCGCAACTGCCGACGCTTTCACTCTCTTTGAGCGCTTTGAGGCTAAAGTCAAAGAGTATGGGGGTGACCTCACTCGGGCGGCGGTTGAACTAGCCAAAGAATGGCGCACCGATCGAGTGCTCAGGCGACTCGAGGCCTTGGTGTTGGTTGCGGATCGCAGCAAGATACTGTTGATCTCGGGCACAGGCGATGTCATTGAACCGGATGACGGAGTGATTGCAATTGGATCCGGCGGTAGTTATGCCTACGCAGCAGCAAGAGCATACCTGGACAGTTCCACCCTCAACGCACGCGAAATCGCGGAGCGGTCCCTTGCTATTGCGGGGGAGATCTGCATCTACACAAACGCACATACGACGGTGGAGGAACTTTTATGAAACGTGATCTACAGGATCTAACCCCCAAAGAGATCGTTACCGAACTAGACCGCTACATCGTCGGACAGCTCAAGGCAAAAAAGGCGGTTGCTATCGCTCTGCGCAATAGAAGTCGGCGACAGCAGCTTTCCGACGAACTGCGTGACGAGGTGGCGCCGAAGAACATCATTATGATTGGTCCAACCGGTGTTGGGAAAACTGAAATAGCCCGACGTCTGTCCAAGCTCACCGGCGCGCCTTTTATCAAGGTTGAGGCTACCAAGTACACCGAGGTGGGGTATGTGGGGCGAGATGTCGAATCAATGGTGCGTGATCTGGTGTCGCAAGCTGTCGGTATGGTCAAGGCCGAGATGCAGGAAGAGGTGAAGGAAGAGGCTGAACGACGGACCGAGGATGCTTTGCTCGACCTTCTGCTCCCAGGTGTGGGGAAGCAACCTACGGGCGACAAACAGGGGCCCCCTACCGACAAAGACGCTCACGACCATGCCTTGCCATCACCGAATGCGGGTGCCGTTGAGATAGACGACAGCTCAACCGAGGAGCGCGAGTCGCGGACGCGAGAAAAGTTTCGCGAGAAACTACGCGCCGGGAAGTTAGACGACAAGGAAGTAGAGATACAGGTAACTGCGAACGCGTCACCTGCTATAGAGATTTTTTCAGGTACCGGTTTCGAAGAAATGGATCTCAATCTGGGCAATCTTTCCGGGTTGTTCGGGGGAAAGAAAAAGAAGAAACGCACCACGGTGGAGCGGGCGCGCGAGATCATTCTCCAGGAAGAAATGGAGAAGCTTGTTGATGCGGACCAACTATCGGAACTTGCACGCCGCCGTGCCGAGCAAATGGGCATTATTTTCATTGACGAAATCGACAAAGTTGCATCGAAAGAGGGGCGCTCAGGTGGTGATGTAAGCCGCGAGGGCGTGCAGCGTGACATTCTTCCCATTGTGGAAGGCTCGAGCGTCACGACCAAGCACGGGATGGTTGATACCTCACACATCCTCTTTATTGCAGCCGGGGCCTTTCACACGTCAAAGCCAAGTGATCTTATTCCTGAGTTGCAGGGACGTTTCCCTCTGCGGGTTGAACTGGAGGCATTGGAGGCGGACGATTTCCTGCGAATCCTCACCCAGCCAAAGAACGCACTGATTCGCCAGTACACCGAGTTGTTGGCTACCGAGGGGGTGACCTTAGATTGGCATGAAGACGCGCTACAGCATTTGGCAGAGATTGCTGCCTCGGTAAACTCCAAGACCGAGAATATTGGTGCCCGACGTCTGCACACAATACTTGAACTGCTCCTTGAAGACATTTCGTTTAACGCGCCAGACCTCAGTGGGCAGACCATACCAATTACGTCGGAGTATGTGGAGGAACGATTGGGCGATGTGGTGCAGGATCAGGACCTCTCACGCTACATCTTGTAAGACTCAAAAAGCCTAATATGAGGGGCTTAAGCGACCGAATATGATGATAGAAGATAGATAGGGGAAAGGAAGGACGGAATGTTTCTGAATAACAGCTTTGGCAAGACCTTGGATATACTGCATCGCAGCATGGATGTAAGCAGCTTGCGAAACGACGTGATCTCAAACAACATTGCAAACTCGGACACACCCAACTTTAAACGGACGGTGGTCAACTTTGAGACGCAACTGCGGGATGCACTGGACTCGGAAGGGCAGACGCCTAGATTTCAAGAACGTCTGACAAATGAAAATCACATTCCTTTTAGTCGGCCAGTAGATTACCGTGATGTTAGACCTCATCGGTTTCTCGACCACCTGTCGGTTTCAAAGAATAATGGAAATAACGTGGACATCGAAGAAGAGAGCATGAACTTACTCAGCAACCAATTGATGTACAACATGATGACAAACTCGGTTCGCAGTGGGTTTGCCCGTGTAAATCTCGTACTGCGATAAGGGGTTAATTAATGGGAATGTTTGGTAGCATAAACACAGCGGCAGGCGGGCTCACGG
>CAZQIK010000191.1:0-4556 GCA_964593085.1 uncultured Spirochaeta sp. | reverse complement strand
CTGCGTACCAAGTATGGCATAGATCACAAATACACCAACTAGAAAAACCCGGAGAATATCGAACAAGATATTCAGAATCTCGGCAAAACGTCCTCCAACCGCTATCTCGACGCCGGGGAAGCGCTCGGCGAGCTCGCTCTCATACAGACTCTCAACTGCATCGTTGATCTCGGCAAGGTTTTCATCGGTATAGGTCTCGGCTTCCACCGTGGCTTCTCTACGCCCATCAAGACGGCGAATACTTGATATACCGCCTGCTTCTTCTACACGAGCAACACTTGAAAACGGCACCTGCAAACCCGCGTTATTGGGAATGCGCAACTGCACCAACTGCTCGGCGCCGGAATGCGTCTGAGTGCCATAACGAACCAGAACCTCGGCCTCTTCATTGCGACTGAAAAAACTCCCGGCGGGTATTCCCTCAAAACTGGCGCGCACGAACTCCCCAATACTCTGTTTGCTCAATCCATAGCGGGCGGCAGAGTTCTCATCTACCAAGATCCTAAGTTCCGGGCTACCCTGATCCAGGTTATCTTGAATATCAAAAACTTCCGGGTAGTCGGCAAGCTGAAGTCGCACTGCCTCGGTCACCAGCGCAAGCTCATCCAGCTCCTCGCCAAAGAATCGGAATACTACCGGAGGGTCTTGCGGTGGTCCACTTGGAGCCTTGCGAAAGCGCACCACCTCCGGGCCTGCTATATCAAGCGTTTCCTCCTGTATATCACCCATGACTTCGGCAATACTTCGCGTCCGGCCTTCATCAATCTCTGCCAAATCTACCGACAGCTGAGCAACGCTGCTACGAGTCACCGAGCCGTCCTGACGCCCGGTAAACCCAATGCTTGAAACAACCGACAAAATCTCCCCGTCCCCAACTCGCGGAAGCACCTCTCGCTCAAACTCTGCAACAATTTCGTCGGTGCGCTGCAACGGTGTACCGGGAGGCATCTCAATCTCAATGAAAAACACCGAGAAATCTTCAGCCGCAAAAAGATCGGGGGGTATGGTGCGTACCAAACCGAAGGTTACAATCATAATTACGAACATGACCGCAACCGTCTTAAACTTGTGTCGATATACGCGCCGTATAAATCCTGCGTAAGCCGTTTGGACCCTTTCAAGCAGGCGGCGGCGTACTGGCTTAGATCCACCCGGCCAGTCTGCGTAATGTGACGGAAGGAAGACGCTTGCCTCAAAGGTAGATGCAACAAGCGCGATCGTTACAGTAATTGGGACGACGCGAAGAAATCGACCTATGATCCCCGGCAGAAACGCCAATGGCAGGAATGCAGCGATAGTGGTGGCCGTAGCGGCGATAATAGGGATAACGACCTGGTCGACTCCACCTACTGCTGCATCACGCCGTGACAACCCCTGCGACTGCAGCCGATAGCTGTTCTCAACAATGACAATGGCATGGTCAACGATTAGCCCAAGCACAAGCACCAACGCAAATAGCGTGTTACTGTTAAGTGTTTCTCCGGTCGCCTCAAGGATGATAAAGGTAACCGCAAAGGTCACCGGGATACCCAGGCCCGTCATGAGGGCATTGCGGATTCCCAGAAACAGAAACAAGATTACCACAAGTAGAATGAGGCCAAGGACAGCGTTTGATATGAGTACGTCAAGACTATCGCGAATTTGCACAGTCGAGTCGTTAAAGAACGCCAGCTCGACTCCTTCGGGTAGCTCTGATTCATAGGCCGTTGATACACGCCGGGCCTCGTCAATAACCCCTATTGAACTGCCGCCTGGAATTTTTGTTACTCGCAAAGAGATTGCAGGAAGACCGTTAAAGCGCGCCCCTCCCGCGTCGGCGTCGTAGTCCTCACGGACCTCGGCTAGATCGCCTAATAAGACCACCCCCTGACCATCGGCGTTGGCGGTGCGAACAACTGTACGTGAGAACTCATCTATGTCACGGATTTCACCAACGGTACGCAAGATGTAGTCACGACTGCCGCTACTCAGTGTTCCGCCCGGAACCGTAACATTGCGGGAGCGAACGGCCGCCACAATTTCTTCAAGCGCTACCCCAATAGCCTCTGCTCGCATCCGATCCACCGCAATGAGCACCGTACGATCACGTGATCCAACCGGAATTACGTCCGAAACTTCAGGCACCCTGCGCAGTTGATCCCGGAGCTCAAGCGCAGCGCGATTCAGGCTGCCGTACTCGGTTTCTCCGTAGAGTACCACCTCAATGACCGGAAGAAAGTCGTTGGATGAGAAGTCTTCTATCGAGGCCTGTAAGGTTCCATCCGGCAGATTAACATTCGAAAAGCGGTTCCTCACCTCCTGGAAAAGCGAGTCAAACTCACCGGGACCAACCCCCTGCTCAAACCCAAGAGTTACAACCGAGATTCCCTCGTCTGAAACCGATCGTACTTCGTCAAGGCGATCAAGACCCTGCATCTCATCTTCAATAGGAATAGTAACGTTGCGTTCAACATCTTCGGCCGCAACACCAGGGTAAGGTACGGTTATATTCACAGAGAAAAACGGCACCTCTGAGAACTGCTCCTGTGGTAGATTCCTGAGGCTAAAGAGTCCCAGTACAAGAATAACGACGGTTGCAATAGTAACAAGTACGGAGTTGGCTACCGAGAATTTACCTATACTCATGAATAACTCCCGCTAACCTTAACGTCCGGCTGCCGACGAGACCATGGAGGGGCGTACCACTACCCCATCACGTACGCGAGTAAGACCGGAGTTTACTACCCTTTCGCCCTCGGACAGCCCATCAAGCACCAGAACACGATCAATAAACTGATCACCTAATTGTAGCTCGCGCCGCTCCGCGCGGTTATCCTCGTCCAACACATAGACGTACGTGGCATCTCGTTGGCGGAGCAAAGCGGAAACCGGTATCAGAATTCCAGCTGCGCCGTTCTCCACCTGTATTCGCACCGACGCAGCCATGCCAACGCGAGCTTCGTCACCGCACGGATTTTCCCACGTCACACGCACGCTGTAGCTCCCCGTCGCTGAATCGGCGCCCGCAGCAACCGCTGAAACAACGGCATCGGGCTCATGCTCAGGGCAGGCTCGTGTGCTCACCACAGCCTGATTGCCAGGAGATACTAGCCCGATTTCCCCTTCGCCAAAGAATACATCAACACGGAGTTTGTCGAGATCCACGACGCGAGCTACCGAACTGCCGGCGCCGATATAAGTTCCTACCTCTAGTTCCGGTGGACGAGAGGCAACCACTCCATCAAAGGGCGCTTGTACGGTACGAGCCTCGAACTGGCGTCGTGCCGACTCATAACGCGACCCTGCTCCCTCAACTGCAGCACGAGCGCGGGAAAGGTCCAGCCTACTTGCACTGCCGCGCTCAAATAGACGTCCAATAGCCGCCGAGTCTAGCCTTGCGGTCTCGAGCTCTTGCCGAGCCTGCTGCATAGTATAACGCTCAACCTCGTCATCAAAGCGCAGCATCACCTGTCCGGCAGCAACACGATCACCAAGCTCAAATCCAAGCTCACGGATAGTACCTTGCGTTTCGGTTACAAGAAGAACCTCACGAGCACCGGCCACAATGCCGGTAGACTCCACGCTATCTATGAGGAGACCGCGGCGCACTTCCACGACCTCAACGGCAGGTTGCGTCCGGTCCTCGGCGCTGTCGGCGGCCCCCTGGCCGGTTGCTGCAGATCGCCCTTCCGCCCCACCCCGACCGCACGAGGCAACGAGCAGTACAATGGCCATAATTCGCAACACCCTCATTCCATCTACCTCCGTTCGGGCTAAGATACAAACTCCTGAGCTGCGCGAATAGTCTGGAGTTCGTGAGAAATTCGTTTCTCCGCAGTTCTCACGACGTGTCGTGCGCTAACCGCAACGTGCATTTTGTTTTTTGTAAAAAAATGGCTACTTTACAGAGCATGAATACAGACATCATTGAGGTAAACCACCTATTCAAGACCTACCGTGATACTCGTGCAGTGGACGATATGAGCTTTAAAATTGAAGGTCCCGGCTGTTTCGCGTTCCTTGGGCCCAACGGTGCGGGCAAGACCACAACCATGAAGGTTCTGTACGGCAAGGCTAAACCGGATCGGCATGACGCAACGCAGCTCTCGGTCTTTGGATATGATCCACGCACCTCAGAGCTCAACATTAAAGCCCTGGCTGGCGTTGCGCCTCAGGACGACAATCTGGACCAGGAGCTAAACGTACTGCAGAACCTGCAGATCTACTCGAAGTTTTACGGGCTAGCCACCTCACAAGCAGCAGCGCGCATAGACTATCTGCTTGAGTTCATGGAGCTGGCTGAACGCCGCACGGCCCGGGTACGTGAGCTCTCCGGCGGAATGAAGCGTCGCCTCATCATTGCACGCGCATTGCTTGGCAACCCACGGCTCCTCATACTTGATGAGCCCACAACCGGGCTGGACCCACAAGTGCGACAACTCATCTGGGATAAGCTTCGTAGTCTTATTAAGACCGGTGTTACCATATTGCTTACTACCCATTATATGGAGGAGGCTTACCAGATTGCCGAGACCATCGTAATAATGGATAAAGGTAAAAAGGTGCTTGAAGGTGCC
>CAZQIK010000190.1:1836-4566 GCA_964593085.1 uncultured Spirochaeta sp. | reverse complement strand
GTCGTCCTCGACGCTTGCAAACATGGCTGCGTTTGTAGTGCGCTCCCGGTCCTCTTTGAAGAACAGCAGATGCATAATGAATCCAATCAAGAAGGCAAAGAGAATTGCTCCTACTGCGCGCGCTATTCCTAGCTGGAGGCCAAGAACCTTGGCGGTGAGGATAATTGCAAGAATGTTAATGGCTGGCCCGGAGTAGAGAAAACTCACTGCCGGCCCGAGTCCGGCACCTTTCTTGTAAATCCCTTTAAAGAGCGGTAGTACGGTACAAGAGCATACAGCTAAGATCGTGCCGGAGACCGACGCAACGCTATATGCAAGTAGTTTTGGAGCATCAGGACCAAGGTACTTGATAACCGACTGTTGATTGAGAAAGACCGTAATCGCGCCTGCAATGAAGAAGGCCGGAATAAGGCACAGGATCACGTGCTCACGAGCATAGTCATTCAGCATCAAAAAGGATTCTTGCAGCGCAGAACTGACCCGGGCAGACTCCCACGGAACAAAGAATGCAAGCAAAAAAACACCAAACATTATGCTGAGCGCCTTATTCTTGGGTTCACTCCAGATTTGCTTTAATTTATTACCGGTTCGAGTCAACGTTGAGCTCGTTGGTGCCTCAAGATCTGTTTCCGTTGCAACGCTCATTATGCTTCACTCCTCTCACGCAAGATGCGCACTATTTGCTCCGAACTTAGAATGCGTCCGGATTGAATCAGCTCATTATCAATAGCGAGTCCAGGTGTTACAAGCATGCCCATCTCGGTGATGGTGTCCATGTCCGTGACTTTTTCTACGCCAGCGTCTATGCCCATGCTCTCAACTGCCTGCTGTGCGTTTCTCGCAAGCATCTGACATTTCGGACAACCCTTACCAAGTATTTGTATTGTCATGGTATGACTCCTTTTCTGTGTGTCTACTTGGCAATATAGCCATATATGCACAAAAATGTCAAGGTAAAGCTTGACGAAACCTGCCTATATGGCTAATCATACATATAGACATGAACAAGAAAAATGAAATCGAGTCCAAGGCTCGTGCAGAAATCCTGAAATCGCTTGCGCACCCCACGCGAATCTTTATTGTAGACTTAATCTACAGAAACGGGGCGCATTGTGTCCAAGAGCTGACTGAGCTTGTCGGCGTTGACGCCTCAACCATATCTAGACACTTGTCGGTATTGAAGTCGGCGGGGATAGTTACAGATAGCAAAGCCGGGACCAAGGTCTATTACGACCTTGCGTGCGACTGCATTGGGCAGTTCATGTCTGGGCTGCAAGGTGTGGTTGCTGCGAAACGTAGCCGTGACCTCGAATTAATGGGCTTTCCGGCCGGTACAGCAGGTACTGCCGATACGGCAGGTGCCGCAGGTGCGGCCAAGCTGCCGTCTGCAAGACAGCAGTAAGCGTCGAAAGCAATGAGAAGCATCAAGGAAAACCATGACCGAGTACAGTCTCACCTGCCCTTCCAGTGGGCGTAGCCTACCTGACTGTCCCGACTCCATTGTGCTCAGTAATCCCCAGGCAGGGGAACCCGCCTTTCTGCGGGCCAGCTATGCCCAGGGGCAATTGAATCCCGGCCCGGAGTCGGACGGGATCTACCGCTTTGCTGAGTGGTTGCCTATTCGCAGGCGGCTGGATGGTTCCTCCGCTCCGGTAACTTACAAGAGTACCGCCCTGGCTGCGGCGCTGGGCCTAAGCAACCTCTACATCACCTTTAGCGGCTACTGGCCGGAGCGTGGGGTGCATATGCCAACCGGCACCTTCAAGGAGTGCGAGGCCTACGCTGTCTGCGCCAGAATGCCAGCGGCCTTCCCTCACAGGCTGGTGGTGGCCTCGGCCGGCAACACCGCGCGCGCGTTTATTCACGTGTGTTCACAGAATCATATTCCCCTCCTCGTTGTAGTGCCGGAGGCCAATCTTGATGCGGTCTGGAGTCCGCAGCCGGTTGCCAAGGAAGTGCAACTTGTTGCCGCTGGCGGTGGGGCCGATTACTTTGACGCTATCCGCATTGCAGATGAGTTTGCCCGGCGACAGGGCTATGTCCCCGAGGGTGGGGCAAAGAACGTTGCCCGTCGCGACGGCATGGGCACCACGGTGCTTTCTGCTGCTACGACGATTGGGCGCATTCCCGAGTACTACTTCCAGGCTGTCGGCAGCGGTACCGGTGCTATTGCAGCCTGGGAAGCAGCGCAGCGTCTTGAGGCCGACGGCCGCTTCGGCCCTAATCGTATGCGGCTCATGCTCTCGCAAAATGCGCCGTTCCTGCTGCTCTATGATTCTTGGAAGCGCAAGACGCGTGAACTCGTGAAAATAGACGATGAAACCGAACGCCAGCACACCGACCAGATCTACGCCAAGGTGCTCTCAAATCGGCGCCCACCTTACGCCATTAAGGGAGGGCTCTATGACGCACTCGAGGCAACCGATGGTGAAATGTACGCCGTGAGCAACGAGGACGCAGTCGAGGCGTCCGGCCTCTTTGAGACCCATGAAGGGGCCGATATCTCCGACGCGGCTGCCGTTGCGGTAGCCAGCCTGGTTGCAGCTGTTCGTGATCAAGATGTGCCCCGCGACGCTTTGATAATGCTCAACATTACCGGCGGTGGCTTGCGGCGCTACAAGCAAGAACACTCGGTTTTTCCGGTAATTCCCGGTCGGGTGATCTTACCGGGTGAGCAAGTATAGCGCGGAAATCAGCGAGTGCCGCTTTATGCCGCCGCCGCACTATGGC
>CAZQIK010000190.1:0-1736 GCA_964593085.1 uncultured Spirochaeta sp. | reverse complement strand
GCCGCACTATGGCTGTTAACATGGAGCGACCGGTACTCTACCGTTTCCCTACATCGTATGGCTCGCCAGCTGCTCGGGGAGCCTGAGACTTCTTGGAGACAAAGGCCAGAACCACCAAGGTGGCTACATAGGGTAGCATGCGGTATACCTCGGCTGGCAAGGGTATATCCTGGAGAACCGGTATCCCGGAGTAGGTGCCAGCAATTACGCGCATAGCGGCAAAGAAAAATGCAGCATACAGAATTCTGCGCGGATGCCATTGGCCAAAGATGAGCACGGCCAAGGCCAAGAATCCGAATCCGACTACCGTTCCGTCAAAGCGGGTCGCGAAACTCAGTACAAAAATGACGCCGCCCATTCCGGCCAAGGCACCGGAAATTAACACGCCGATGTACCGAATTCTATAAATGTTTACACCAAGCGAGTCGGCCGCATGTGGGTTCTCACCACAGCTACGAATTCGCAGTCCAAGCCGCGTTTTATACAGCACCACCGATAAGACAATGAAAATGACGACGCCAAGGTAGGTGGACAGATAGGCACGAGCGAAGAACAGTTCGCCAATAATAGGTATATCGCTCAGAAACGGAACTTCACGGATCAAGTAGTTTCCACTAATGACAATGCGTCTGGAAAGGAAGATAGTTCGTGCCACAAAAACTGCCAGCGCAGGGGCAAAAAGATTAAGTGCCGTGGCGCTGATAATCTGGTCGGACTTCATGTTGATTGAGGCGTAGGCGTGGAAGAAAGAAAACAGAAAACCGGCCACGGCTCCTATGAGTAAACCCAGGAACGCAACAAGCTGTGCTGGCAAGCTGGTCACCATCTCTATGTAGCGAATGGACATGATTCCGACAAAGCCACCCATGACCATGATGCCTTCAAGTGCAATGTTTATGACACCACTTCGTTCACTAAACAAGGCACCCAACGCAACGAGTGCTAACGGCACCATTGAGGCCAACACCAAGGGGAAAAGAAAGTACAACATATCTAGTGTCTGACTCATTTTATGGTCGCCCCTTGCGGCAGCTGAACTTCGGCACCAAGCCTCCGCCGCAAATACTCGGCTACATAGGCCTGTATGAACAGACTGAACGCACTGAAGTAGATAATAACAGCAATAATGATATCAATGATTTCAGGCATGAAATCAAACAGCTGCAAATAGTACCCACCTTGTTCAAGGGCTCCGTAAAATAACCCGGCAAGGAAGACCCCAACCGGAGCACTGAGCCCAAGTAGCGCAATTGCAATGCCAGTAAAACCCTCTTGCATGAGTTGGTTTACCGGTTCAAGGTGTCGGCCCGCGACCAAGAACATAATGGCCCCGGCAGTTCCGGCTAAGGCGCCGCTAATGGTCATGGACAGTACGATATTTCGTTTCGCATTCATACCTGCGTACTTGGCGGCCTCCCTGTTGAATCCCACGCTCTTAAGTTCGTAGCCGAACACGGTACGGTTTAAGATGATGTGGAGCAGGACAGTCAGTCCGATAGCAATAAAAATCCCAATGTTCACGCTTGAGCCTGGAAAAACATCCCTAAGAAACCAAGTCGGAATGAGGGCGGAGGGGAGGGGCGAAACGGCTCGAGCGTACTGCCGGTTGTAGATCAACTGCATAATGAGCATGGTATTTACGTACATGGCGATGTAGTTGAGCATTATAGAGGATACAACCTCATGTACATTGCGAAACGCTTTGAGCAGTCCGGCAATACCGCCCCAGATCGCAC
>CAZQIK010000189.1:0-4586 GCA_964593085.1 uncultured Spirochaeta sp. | reverse complement strand
GGTGTGTTCCGACTTTCCGGTTAAGACAAAGCTCGATGTATTAGGCTTGTCTGATATCAACTGGGATTTAGCGTTTAGCACCGAGGATGTGGGATATCTCAAGCCCAATCCGGAACCGTTTGCGCATATCGCGCGTGAACTTAGCGTACCGCCCGGCGCGGTTTTATACGTCGGTAATAGCTACCAATACGATATCATCGGCGCCAAGTTTGCTGGTATGCTTGCTGCGCATCTTACAAAGCGTCCGGCACCAAATTCAATTGCTGATTTCAGCTTTACAAAGTTTGAGGATCTGCGTGACTGGGTGCTTGAATCGGACTCTATACCGCCTTTGACCGGGGTTTAGATAACGCGCAAGAAACATCTGTATTCCGAAAAGCCGGAAGCGGTATATACTGTGGCCGATAAAGGCAGCTGGGAGAGGGCACATGGTTTTCGGAGCTGGAAACGTAATAACCATTCTGTTGGTGCTCATCATTCTGATGATCTACCGTCGACTCGACACCAATAATCGTAGTCTTGAAAAAGTTAAGCGATATGCGGAACGTGTTGAGCGTGACCTCGATGCAATTGTGGAGCAGCGGGCAACTGTACTCAAGGATATGGGTATTGAGCTGGAGGTGAATCAGAAGGCGGCACGTGAACTGCTGAATCGCATTCAACAGGTTGAAGAAGGTATGAAAGCTCGAGCCGACCGAGTTGAGAACATCGGTGGCCGCATAGACGAGTATGATCAAGCTTTGCAGGAGCTTGTGGAAATGACCCGTCGAGCTGAGGAAAACATTGAGCGTATTCGTACCGAATCGGACTATATCGACAAAGTTGGCAAGCGCTTGAAGCTTGGTCAGGAGCGTCTTGGCGAGCTTGAGCAGGGGCTGCCGCGTCTGTTAGAGCAGTTTTCGGAGCAGAATGCAACCCAACTGACCGAGGTCGAACAACGCGTTGAGTCTGAAGCTGAGGAACGGGTTCAGAGTCTCACGCGTGAGGTTACCGAAGCAGCCGATCGCGTAGCCGAATTCGAGGGGTTTCTTAAAGATATTGAATCTCGTGCGGACGACATCACGGTTCGGACCGAAAACGCCATGGAGCAAAACTTTGAGCAGATCTCCGAACAACTGCGTACGCTTGTACAGGAAAGCGGTGATACCATAGAAGAGCGGTTCTCTCGTTACCGCAATGATATTGCTGAACTCGATGAAGAATATCAGCAGCGTTTGGCTGCGGTTGCAGAAAAAGGCCGAGAGTTTGAGACTGAAGCGCTTTCATCGCTCCGTAAAGACATTGAGACGGACATCGGTGGCCTGCGGTCAAAGCTTGAGAACGAACTACGTGGTGTTTCCGAGCAGTTAGGAGAAGAATACACGGAGTTCAATAATCGGTATCACAATAAGCTTGAGCAGCTCCAGAACTCTCTGTACTCACTTGAGGAAACACTATCCGGCAAAATCCAAGAGGTTGAGACGCGCGGCAAAGGTCTGGCCGACGGCGTGCTCACAAAAATAAATCAAGACGTTAATGCCCAGACACAAAGTCTACGTCAGGACATGGAGAAGCGACTTGCCGTGCTCAACAGCGAGGCCGATGCATCTTTCAAACGCATTGATACGCGCTTTGGCGAACTACAGGAAAAAGTAGAAAACAAGACCGAGCAAAGCAGGAGCTTTGTCGAGGCACTTGAGGAGCGTGTTACCGAGCTCCAGACTGGATTCCAGAAGCAAGCGCAAGAGCTGGAGGCGCTTGCCGCCGCAGGTGATAAACAAGCCGAGCGCATTCGCGCTGAGTTCGCAACTGAAGCCGAGAGCTTAGAAACTGAAATCAAGGGGTTGCGCCAGGCGATTGGCGATAAACTGGACAAGGCAGCTACCACCATTGAGACGACTGCGTTACAAAAGCTTGAACAACGACTTGGTGAGTACGAAAAAGAACTGGGATATCGCTTCGGGCGCATAGAGTCGGTCTCGGGTGAGTTGGAGCAGCTTGAGACTGCTCTGAAAGCCAATATGGAGCGTGCTCAGGAGCAGTTGAGCTCGCAATTTTCAGAGTATCGTAAACAATTGGCGGAGGAACATGCCCTGGACTCGGAAAAGAGTCGCGAAGCCATGGCAGAGCTGTGGGCCGGAATGGAAGAAATTGAACAGGGCGTCGCAGACCTGAAACAGCGGGCCTACGATAATGTTTCGGAAAAACTTAAAGTGTTCGAAGACGAGTTTTTTGCCGATTTGCGTGAACGAACCGCGGGAATGGAAGAGAGTCTTGAGAAATGGCGCAAGAGTGTTGATCAAGAGCTGCTACGCATTTCTGACCAAGCGGCTGAGAACTTGCAGGACACCGAAGATAAACACCGCATGGCCTTGGATGCCAAAATGCTTGAGGTTGGTGAGATTGTTGATCAGCGCTTTGGTGGTTTTGAAAAACGAGCCGACGCAATTGAGGCGCTGATTGAGAAGGAGAGTGCGGCTGCGCGCAATGCTCTGCAGCAGTTTGCCGATCAGGCGGAGCAAAATATTGAATCTAGGCGGGTTGAACTTGAGACTCTCCTAAAAACGGAACTGGAAACAACAGCTGAAAGCGGTAGTGCTGAGATTAAACGTGTCGAAAGAACTTTGACAGAAGATCTTGAGAACCTTCAACGTACGGTGGGTGAGGGTCGCGCAGACATCACTGGCGAACTAGATCAAACAAAGAGCGAGCTTGCCGTATGGCAGGCGCAGGTTTCTCAGCAGCTCAAGTCGTCCGAGGCAGACCTCAAAAATCAGTTTGTCGACTTCAAGGTTGGCGTATCCGGTACCCTGAGTGAGCTCAAGGACGAGTTCCAACAAGAACGTGATGAGCTTGTAACTGAAAGTCGAGAGCAGCGGGAGTCTCTTAAGTCCGAGCTCTCAAGGCTTGGTTCTCAAGTGAGTGAACTGCGCGAAGATTTAGAGAAACGTACCGAGTCGGTGCTTGAAGACGTTCAGCGTCAGTATCGTCAAATGATGTCCGATCTTGAGGAACAGTCTCGCGAACTACACGGCGAGACCGATGCTCGGACGCGTGAACTGCGCGGCTTTTTGCAGGATACAAGAGAGCAGTTCGACTCGCTGCAGCAGAAGCTGTTTGGACGCATCGAGGACGAAGCGCGGATTCTTGAAGTTACACTTACCGAGATTGATAAACGGCAGAAGTCGTTCATTGAGCAAACGCGAGTTTTTGAGCGTGCTGACTCACTGAAGATTGGGTTACAAGAGGACATAGAGGCGCTCAAGGGTGATTTAGCACGTGTGGAGGCCGAGCGTGCTGAAATCCGTGAAATTGAGGCCCAGTTCGGTCGCATTCGCAAGTTGGCAACTGAAGCTGGTGAGAAAATGGGTAAGTTTACGGCTGAGAAGCGACGCATTGATGCGCTGGAGACTGACTTCCAAAAAGTGCTGAGCATGGCAGCCACAGTAGACACAAAGCTCGAGCAGGTCGGCGCTGACACGGACCTTTTGCAGGAAGTTCAGACCAAACTCCGGGCGGTTGACGATCTGCAAAAGCAGGTTGCCGATCAGTTTGTGCGGTTGGAGAAAAAACAGGCGGTGATCGAGTCCACCGCGGACGGCGTGGACAAGAACTTTGAGTATCTTGACAGTTTGGAAAAGCGACTGTCCCAGCTCCAGAGTGAGCTTGGAGCTTTGCCGAAGCAGGTTGATTCACTCAAGGTGACTATCCGGGAGCTCTCCCAAAACAAGAAGTCCGCAGATGAGGCGGCAAAACAGATCTCAGGTCTCAGCAAACTCATGACCGATGTCGAGCAACGAGCAGATAGCCTCCAAGCGGCGCGTGAGTGGCTTGCACGAACCGAGACACGTCTTGAACAGGTTGCTAAAGAGGCAGAAGATCAAATCAAGCTTTTGGCTACGCTTGTAAAAAAAGAGGGGAAAGCTGGCGCGCAACGTGGGGCTCCGCCGGAAGACTCGCGCGAGGCGGTGGTTAAGCTCGCCAAACAAGGTTGGAAAGTGGAGGAAATCGCTCGCGCTACCCAAGTTAGCCGCGGTGAGGTCGAGCTCATTCTCGAGCTTTCGGGCAAGAAGAGTTAACAATCTACTTAATTAATGCCACCAGAGAGGTTTGCGTCTGCGTGTGCCCGAAAGCCAGCGCCCTGATTGTAGGTCAGGCTTGACCTTTCAATGTGCAATCGGTATTTTATTCCAAACAGACAACGCCAGAGGTACTTATTATGTCCAGCCAAGCGAAAAAAGGTGAGGAAGCGGAAGCATCCGCAGAACACCCCAAGTCAACAGCACAGCAGAGTACCGTTGAGTCCGGCGCGGATGCAACGTCCGGGCCACAGCATGCCGGAGCTCAAGACGGTACCTCCGAGCCCGCCGTGGCCGGGACTCAGGGGGAGAATGAAGACGCACACCACGCAACCAGTTCGGAAGAAAGTTCTGCCGACCCTGCCGGATCCGGAGAAACCGCTGAGGTAGAGGCGTTGCGTACTCGGGCTGCTGAATTAGAGGCCGAGAATAGTGAACTCAAAGACCGGTATTTGCGAAAACAGGCTGATTTTGAAAATTTTCGTAAACGTAGCATGCGTGAAAGAGAAGAGACGGTATCTTACTCTA
>CAZQIK010000188.1:0-4589 GCA_964593085.1 uncultured Spirochaeta sp. | reverse complement strand
CTGCACTCAATATCCTCATAAAACCGGCTAACGCAATAAGGTCCGGTTGATATTTTCCAAGCTCTTGTATAATCAGATCCTCGGCTGCGGCACGTGAGATATACTGAACTGCAACAACTGGAATATCTCGTGAGGCAGCCTTGGACACGACCTTGGCATCTAACCGGTCGGTTACCAAACACACAATAGTGTGACGCTGCGCCTCGGGGCGGGATAGGAAGTCTGCGATCGCGGCAAAATTGCTTCCCGTTCCGGAGGCAAAAACCGCGAGTTTAGCCATGGAAACGCCTTGTTTCAAGCCGTCCAATGTGCAGATGTTGTAGTCCGGCGTTCTTGGCCCGATCCTCAAAGGCACCCGCGGAATTTGCAGAGACCACAAACACAAAGCCTATACCCATATTAAATACAGCGTGCATTTCATTCTGTTCCACACCCTCGGCACTAATGTGAGTAAAGATTTCCGGTACCGGCCAGTCCCAGCTCAGTTCAACCTGAAGATGCCCAGGGATAACACGCTCAATGTTTCCCTGGAGACCGCCACCGGTAATATGAGCCGCACCGGTAACCTCGCCGCCAGCACATAACTTCATAGCGTCACTGACGTAGATCCGCGTTGGAACTAAGAGAAGCTGACGTATTGACCGGTTCTCGGGTGCTATAACTTTACGTGCGAGTGACAGGCCGTTGGAGTGTATTCCGGATGAGGGGAGACCGTAGAGATAGTCTCCTGCACGCATATCTTCTGTTCGAGGTAACCGGAGAGTTTTCTCTACCACGCCAACAACGAACCCCGCAAGATCAAGCTCATCCGAGCCGTACATATCCGGCATCTCTGCAGTTTCACCGCCGCCAAGCACACATCCAGCCTGTTCACATCCTTCAATAATTCCTGCAATAACGCTTTTGAGCACTGTTGCGTCAATTGCGCCGCAGGCAATGTAGTCCAAAAACTGAAGAGGTTGAGCTCCACAGGCGGCAAGGTCGTTGACACACATTGCAACAAGATCAATTCCCACGGTACTCCAGTCTGCAAGCTCGCGAGCAACCAGTAGCTTGGTGCCGACGCCATCGGTGCTGCTAAGCAGAATCGGCTCGGTATAGTCGCCGAGATTAAGCGGTACCTCGGAGGCGAAACCGCCTATTCCCCCTGAAACTACAGGGGAGTCAATGCCTGCAATATACCGGGCAAACGCATCGCCCGCTTCAATGTTAACGCCAGCTTCGTTGTAACGCGTGGGCTTCATGGCGCATCCCCCGGAATCTGCGTACTGGAGGGACCGGGATCCTGCGGGTGGGGTAAATCGCCTGCGGCGGGCAGGTCGGAATCTGGCCCTAAGGGTACCTTGATCGGATAGTTGCCGCTAAAGCAGGCGTAACAGAAGTCTTTATGGTTCTCAAGACAACCGCGCAAACTTTCTATGGACAAAAAGCGAACTGAGTCTGCATCGATATACTCGGCTATCTGTGCGTTGCTTAGGTGGTTGGAAATCAGCTCCCCGCGCGTTGGTATATCGATCCCAAAAAAACAAGGCCACCGTATTTCCGGCGAGCATAGGCGCAAATGCACCTCTCGGGCGCCCGCCTCACGTACTAGCCGTACCAGGCTCCGGGCGGTTGTGCCGCGGACCAATGAGTCGTCGACCAGAATAACGCTGCGGTCTTCAATAACATGTTTGACTGGGTGCAACTTCATGCGTACCGCCAGCTCCCGCGCTGATTTAGTAGGGAGAATAAACGAGCGTCCCGCGTAGTGATTGCGTGTGAGTCCTAGCTCAAAAGGAACCCCGGATGCCTCGGCGTATCCTAGCGCGGCAGAGTTGCCGCTATCCGGCACCGGCAGCACCACGTCGCCAACCGCATCGTCGCCAGCGGCAAGGGCCTTGCCCATGCGTTTGCGGGCGGCATGTACCGAATGATCGAATATATCTGAGTCAGGACGAGCAAAATATATGAGCTCAAATACGCACTGAGCCCGGGGCGTCCGACGAGGCAAGAATTCGGAGTTGATTCCGTCCACGCTGATTGATATAATCTCTCCAGGCTCTACTGCTCGGTACTCGGATATTCCAAGAATGTCGAGCGCGCACGTCTCGGATACTGCGGCGTACATGCCGTCCTTCCAACCAAGATAAAGAGGTCTGAATCCATGTGGATCACGAATGACAATGAGCCGGTTGTCGTGGATCATTGTTATGCTATACGCGCCCTCGACTCGTTGCAGGGTTTCTACCAATGCGGAGTGAAAGTCTCCGGCCCGCGAACGAGAGATCAAGTGGAGAATTAATTCGCTGTCGGAGCTGGTTTGGAATATTGAGCCGTCTGCAAAAAGGTGTTGTTTGAGTGCGGTTGTGTTGGAAATGTTTCCGTTATGAGCAAGGGCGATGGTGCCTTTGTTGCACTCCACTACAATTGGTTGTGCATTTTCCAGCTTGTTCCCACCGTTGGTGGAGTAGCGGACATGGCCAATTCCCACCTTGCTTGAACGCGGTTTCTCTAAGTAATGCGAGAGTACCTGAGATACCATTCCCAGGTCTTTGTAGACAATTGTTTTTCCATCTCGGCGGTAGGCAATTCCACAGCTCTCTTGCCCGCGGTGCTGCAATGCAAAAAGCGAGTAAAAAAGTTGCGCAGGGATATCTTCATCGTTTTCACAAAACACTCCGGCAACGCCGCAAAAGTGTTTGATAGAATCTGAGCCATGAATCACACTACTGTGTATAGCATTTCGTTTGAAGTTGGGTCAATAAGCCAAGCTACGCATGCGACAACAGTGTCGTCGTTGTCGCAGCTGCTTGACGTTACTCATTGTTCGGCAGAAGAATATGCCTATGCAATTCCAAAGAGTGTTCGAGAGTTTTCGTAGACGGCCTCACAAAACTCCTCTACTGGCATGCCGCGTAGATCAGCTACAAACTTGGCCGTTTCAACGAGATATGACGGCTTGTTTCGCTGTCCCCTGTAAGCGGCAGGCACCATAAAAGGACTTTCCGACTCAATAAGAATGCGATTAAGCGGCATGTTTTTTGCGGTATCATGGAGGTTGCGTGCGTTTCTATAGGTTACATTACCAGCAAACGAGATGTACAAGTTTAGTTCAAGCGCTGTTTGAGCGTAGTTCCAATCCTCGGAGTAACAATGGAGTACTCCGCCACGGTCCGGTAAGCGTTCCCTCAAGATCTCCAGCACATCGCGACCCGCGTCCCGATTATGGATTACCACCGGCATACGAAGATGTTGAGCAATTTCTAGTTGCCGAATGAATAGCTCGATCTGGGAGTCCTTGTCACCAAATTTCCGGAAATAGTCGAGCCCGGTCTCTCCGATTGCAACGACTCTTTCAAGGGCGGCTCCTTCCTCGATCTTTGTCTCCCAGTCCCGACCTGGGTTTGTTACTTCCGATGGTGATACCCCGACGCTATGGTACACGTGTCCGGCAGTCTTCAGATTACTGTGAATCTGGAAAAAGTCTTGAAGGTTGTTGCTAATGCTGAGTATGCCTTCGACTTTATGCTGCCGGGCTTCCTGCACAATAATAAGCTGCTCTATCGGGTCCTCATGTATAAGGCCGATATGAGCATGAGAATCAAACAGTTTCATGCGTCACCTAGTATTCGAGAAGGATTGAGACGTGAGTCTTGGTTAGCTATCGTGTGCATAATACCTCATGCAACCCCAACCGTCAATGTAGATATCAAAAAGTGTAACCTTTCTGCAGTTTGTTAGAGAGATCTGGGAAGTTTGACAAAGGGATGGCGCCATGGTACCATTTTTCGATTGTTATTCGGCTCCAAGTTTGGGCTATTTTGCTGGATGCGTTTTGTTGTGAATCACATCTCAACACATGTGAATCACATCTCCATAAAAGTTTTGCGAACGTGCGCCTGAATTTCAGCTGCGCACGTGTGCTTATGATATATATAGGAAGCCATGGGATATCCACGACGCGGAAAAACGCGAAGGTCACGGTCTCTTGCCGATCTTCCGGTTGCAGGTGTTCGGTTAATCGGTAGTTTTTTCGCTAAGATCGGGACTACTATAGTTACCCTTGGTGCTAAGAAATTCACCATAATGTTAATTCCTCACACACACCGACGCGGTGTGAGCGTTCAGCTGAATGCCGTTATGCTGTCTTTGTTGGTAGTGCTTCTTTCAGGCCTGGTTTTTGCGTTCTTTTACTTAACCACTGTGTATTCAGGCTCGGCGAGGGCGGCCCGTGAGCGTGCTGAGGGCCTGGATGAGACTGAACGGCAGTTGAACTCCGTCGTTACCGAAATCGAGGATGCAATGCGTCTTGCACGTGCATTCGACTCCACACTGCAGGATACTCTCGCAGGCCTTGATTTGGCGCCTCCGGGGCGTGGTCGAGAAACTCCGTCCGCTCTCGGCGGTGACTTAGGGGCAGACATGATTGTTGATGAGGTTAACCCCAACGAACCAGCCGAACTCCAAACAGTGCGGCGCTTAGTTGCTATGGTAGATTCGGCGGTAGAGCCCATAGACTCCTTAGCGGGCGTGCTGCGGGCACAGAAAGACCTCCTTGCCGACCTTCCAAACTTCTGGCCTATAAAGGGCGGGCGGGGGCGTGTTAC
>CAZQIK010000187.1:2651-4601 GCA_964593085.1 uncultured Spirochaeta sp. | reverse complement strand
ATCAGCAGTTGGGCGTCCAGCTGCTCGCTGAGCATGTGCACGAGTGCCGTACCAAAACCGTTATTCTGGTCCAGTGAGAAGCCCTCCGGCAATCCGACACCATTATCTTGCACCTCAAGTGTAACCTTAGAGTCGTGCAGGTGAAGCCTTACCGAGAGCTTGCCCGCCGTCCTGCCAACAAACGCATACTTCATGGCATTTGTTAGGAGTTCGTTCACAATTATTCCCAACGGAAAGGCTAATCGCACCGGGATTTCTACTGCGTCAAGATGGATGTCCCGTTCAATCTTTATCTCGGAGCCGAACAGATCAAGGACAGACTCGATAATTGCGGCCAAATACTGTTCAACTGCAATGGTTCCACGGGAATCTCCAATAAGCATTGTGTCGTACAGCTCGCGCATACTCCGCACACGTGAAGTTGCCTCGTTAAGAGCGGCGCGCGCCTCAGGAATTGACGTTTCCTCGGCTTGCATAGATAGCAGTGAGGCTATTGAGGCAATATCGTTCTTAATTCTATGATGTGTCTCGCGCAGGAGAAGGCTCTTTTCATGGCTCTGCTTCTCCAGCAAATGCTGAGCCTCTTTGCGCGCGGTTATATCCATAATCCCTGCAATAGCGCCCTGGTACTCGCCTTCCTGGTCTATGATAGGCCCTGTGTCCACCAGGACATGAAGCCGTTTACCATCCCGGCAGATGAACTCTGCTTCCATCTGCTCCTGTACTCCACGCCGGCGGCGTTGCATTGCTTCGCGCGTAATCTCCTTTCCGCGCTCGTCCATGAACTCTAAAAGATGGCACCCGAGCATTTCCGCAATCGTATACCCAAGCATCTCCGCCATGCGAGCATTGATGAATACAATGCTTCCATCCGAATCTATTTGAATAACACCTTCATTGAGTGAGTTCACAAGGAGACGGTATTTCTCTTCGCTGCTCCGGAGAGCCTCCTGGGCCTGGCTCTTTTCCGTAAGGTCCTGCACCGTAGATATCATAAGATTCTGCTCAGGAATTGGAATATTCTGGCCAAGCACGATCCGCTTTTCGCCGTTCTGGGTTGTTGCAACAATATCATCCCAGACCATGCGAGTGGGGTCACCGGAGGCCATGTCGGCCAGTATTTTTGCCTGGAGCTCATTGCGGTAGACCGGCTCTGGGAATACGCATTCGAAAAACCGGCTGACGTCGGTGAGAATCTCACGGGGCCAGCCATAGACCGCTTCGAACCGCTTATTCATGTAGGTTGCGGTACCGTCATCAATGTAGTTTACCGAAAGTCCTATGGGCAGATTATCCAAGACCGTCTCTATGAATGCGTTCCGTTCCCTAAGCTTTTCGGCGGTGCGGAGGTGTTCGATGTTTTCTTGTTCAAGTCTCGTTTGCGTTTCAAAGAGTCTCAAGGCCATGTATATTGTCTCAACCAGAACAAATTCCCCGGAGCTCTTCAAAACGTAGCCGTAGCCGCTGATGTGTTTGACTCGCTCCACCACTTCCCGTTCGGAGTGCCTGCTGAGAAACACAATGGGTAAGCCACGTTTGGCAAGAATGGCGCGGGCAGACTCAGCGCCGTCCATGCCCTCACCAAGGTCAATATCCATGAGAATGAGCGATATATCTGCGTCGGATAAGGAAACCGCGAGCGCATCTTCACCACTACGCGACAGGACTACATTAAAGCCATGACTGCGAAGTGTTTCCGCTTCCGCGGCAGCAATAATGGCATCGTCCTCGACCAAGAGAATTTTCAGCAGTGTCCCCCCCTGAAGAACGAATACCCAACCTAAGAACGATACCTCAGCTAGGTCCAGTCGTCAAGAATACTTTGGAAGTTGCGAGACCGAGACAGGAACGAACCGAGGCGCGGATATTCTCCACCCATGCTGCAACCTGTGGCATGTGTTCTGCACCAGGTTCCATTATTGAACCGGGCTGGTGTGGCCGAGCGATGTC
>CAZQIK010000187.1:0-2551 GCA_964593085.1 uncultured Spirochaeta sp. | reverse complement strand
TGTGGCCGAGCGATGTCGGACTGGGCGGTGGTGTCGAGGTCGGAAAACTTGGTGCGGTTCTCAAATAGCGACATGGCAAGGAACACCAACAGGTCGTTCTTGGAGCTCTCGGCGGCTGTTTCCAATTGAGTGGACCCGACCTGTTGTGCCGTCCAGCTGAGCAGGGCCTTGGTGCTAATGCGGCGCGTAGCCGCTTTGTCCAGGAGCGCCGACTCTACGCGTGCTGGAGGCCTGCCGCAATCTGCAAGAAAGCCAACATAGGCTTCCCATTCCTGTGGGAAGTCCGTCGCCAGGCGCTGCATCTCATCCGCAACGCCGGTCTCTAACAGCAGTTGTACGGGGCGTGAGAGATTGCTGCGCCGGATTGCGGTGAGCTTTCGTTTGACAAGCGGGGCCTGGGGCTTAGGCAATGAGGGGCTGTTCATTTAAGGCCTTGGTTTCGCTTTCAGTTCCGCAAGTTCTGCAGGGCTGAGGCCGGTCACCCGCTGGATAGTTTCGTCAGCCCAGCCGTCAGCAAACATCTCGGTTGCCACCCTCTCAAGGCCTTGCTCTATCCCTTTCTCTATACCTTGCTCCAGTCCCTCGGCCCGTCCGCGTTCCTCACCGTCCAGGATCATTTGTGCACGGTCTCGCACCCAGCGCTCTAAGGGTGTCGAGGGAAACTGTAGTTCCTCCTCACCGGTGGCGGACACCCGGGCAGCGGTGCGGAACCCCGGGCTCCAGACTCAAAGCCGGGAAGCGCAAGTAGGTGCAGCGCCAAGTGGTCATTGTACACAAACTCAGGTGATGTACGCTCACGCAGCTCAAAACAGCTATGCGGAGGTAATTGTGGTTCAGGTAGCGCGTATCCATCCCGACGCACTACCGTATCTTGTGCACCTGGCCAAGAAAAAGTTCCGTGCTCCACAACTCCAACGACGGATGCTCCGAGGTGGGGACAAAGCGGCGTACGTCGGCGGCGGTGGTGATCCAGTCTGTGCGAGTAATGGCCGAGGTGAGTGCATGAGCAACCCACGCAGCATCAACCTCTATCTCTTGTCCTTGCCATGGGCCGGTCTGCGAAAGCGCCAGTGATAGATGCTGGTAATTTGGAACGACGCCGCGTGCTGTATACCAGAGGAAGTCATACCAGTCCCGTCCCTTGATATATTCCCGGCAAAGCAAGGCGTGAAGTTTACCGGCAAAAAGGCTTGGAAGATCCTGAACAGCCACCGATGCAAAGAACGGGAAATCTAGATAACGCAGATCTGCGCCGCTTCGGCCTGGTGGATTCACATCAACCTCAATTTTGACCTTGACCTTCTTTGGGGAGCTGCTGCGAGCTGTAATTGAAAACTGTAGCACCTTGCCCAGCGAGTCGTCTTTAATGAACGCCTTCCTGACAGCGCTGTCTGCGGAGGATCGATCAGTGATCTCCGCCCGGTAACCGTAGGCTTCCAATTCGCTCTTAATGCCGCTGAGAAACGGTGTGAGACTGAAGTCCGGATCAGGGTTCTTCAAAATGAAGTCAAGATCCTCCGAGAACCGGTTCAGGCCGTGGAATATCCTCAGACAGGTTCCACCCTGAAAAAGGACCCGCGCAAAGAAACTGGTACGACTGAGCGCAGCCAGAATAAGCTCCTGCGTAATCTCACGGAGCGCATGATCCTCTTCCTGAACCGATGCGCACCCGTAGGAATGAAACCGCTCCTGAATCATTCGGACGCTCATTGCTTGTACTCCTCGCGCAGCGCCGAGAGAAATCTGATCACACGTTTATTCCGGTAACTGTACATCACGTCTTCTATCGCTTCGATTGAGAGTTCGTACAGGTCTTCCGGCTCAATACGCAGGCTCTCTATGGCTGGCTCAGATGAAGACCAGTCCTTGCGATATGCATACACATAGTCCGATAGCGCTTTCAATGGACGCGCAATGAGTGCGATGTCGCCAGATGCGGTGTCGGGTACCCGATCAACCGCCGCATAAAATGAATCTTGAGGAACTCGGGTATAGCTAAAGGTGCCCAACGGTGTTTCAAAGACGGTAGACTCTCCAAAAGACGCACTGGTAACCGTATAGACGGCCTCAGGAATCCAGCCATGGTGACTTAGTGCGCTTTCAAGACTGATGTACGACGGTCCATACACATACTGAGCTACAGCAAATAGATTAAGCGGTATCCTTCGATACTGGGGTGCCAAGCAGTATAATCCTCGACGGATGCGAGTGATTTCACCCGCGGCCAGGGCTCGCTTCACAAGGTTGTAGCGAGCATCATCTGTCCCGGGGATAAGATGCACGAGCTCCACGGCGGTAAAACAGGAATGTTGAGAATGTGTGAGGACAAGCTCGGTCAACGTTTGCATTTTACCTCGTACCTGTCATTTTATGACAGTTATTTGGAAATTTCAACCCTTATTTGGTTAATGAGATACTTTATCCTGCAATTGCAGAAAAAGTTTCCAGGGTTAAGATTAAAGGCACTGGATTTAAATCCATAACCGGATACAACAATATTGATAAAATAATCAATATTGATCAATCCCCAATCGGACGGACTCCCCGATCT
>CAZQIK010000186.1:0-4605 GCA_964593085.1 uncultured Spirochaeta sp. | reverse complement strand
GATCGATTGCGTCAAGTACTGCGCCATGCGGTTTGTTACCAGTGCTTTCTGCAATCCGTTCGGCAGCTTCGGCCACCGCATCGGCTCGTCGGCTCCCTATATAGACGGTTGCGCCCTCAGCCGCTGCCTGCTCGGCAATACCGTATCCGAGCCCACTACTGGAGGCAGCAATGAGAATCACTTTGTCTTTGAGGTGAAGATCCATTTAGAGTCTCCTCGCTGAGTTGGCCAGTGTGTTGTATACAGCGCTACTTGCGCTGATTAGCTCGTGACTTGGCGATCTTTTGCATTTTTCGGTAGTACTTTGCCTGTTTCTCAACCTCATCTACGTCGGAGGTAAAGATGCGGTTATTCACCGACTTGATTTTGGTGTTTTTCAGAAGTTCTCGTAAGTAGCGGTTACCCTCAGCTATTGGGAGCCCCACCATGTTAATAAGCTCTTTCGGACCGAACTCAAAGGTAAAAGACTCACCGGACTTAATAGTCACACGCTGTTTCTCAAGCTGAATGAGAAGGGCATCGTACATTCGCCCGACTTTATCGTCAAGCAGCGTATTTGCCAGCTGCTTATAAATAAACCAAATCCGCTCTGCAAGCAACGTCGTCAACCGTGCAATGATCTGCGGCTGCGACTTTACCATGCGCGCAAAATTCTCCTTATTTACGGCCAAAAGTGTTGCGTCTTCAAAGGCTATTGCCGAGGCTGACCGCGGCTTGTTTTCAATGAGTGCCATCTCACCAAAAATATCACCAGGTTTTAGTACCGCTAAAAGAACTTCGCTCTCGTTAACAATCTTGGTAATTTTTACGCTGCCCTTCTGGATAATGTACAGTTCTTTACCCGGCATGGTCTCGGAGAATATCATGGTATCTTTGGGATACACACGATTAAAAACCTCATCGTTACCGTCAAGGTATACCGCCTGGGCGTAGGCTTCAATCTTGGCCAGCCGTTCTTTGGCGTTATCTATGTATGCTCCGGTCGGGCAGTGCTTGAGGTACTGGTAGTACGCATAATATGCTTGGTTATACTGACTCTGCCGCGCATAGTACTCTGCAATGTGATACAGGTGCTCAGCGTCCGTTTCGGTGCGCTCATTAAGCGTCAATCGCGCCAGCGCCTCATCAAGGTACCTCATACGACGTGAGAAGCCCTCAATAATCTTCATCGCTACCGGGGTGTTTTTTTCTATGAGTTGCCCATAATTGTCACGATGGACCGAGATGAGCTCGACGTCTGAGAGGGCTTGCGCCGTTTCTATGTGGCTGTGAGCCGACATGGTCGAGACGACACCAAAAAAATCGCCGGGGCCGAGGGTGTTCCCACCCTCCTCTTCAACAACCTCCACTTCTTTACCAATTCGCACTTTTCCAGCACGAATAATATAGAAGTGATCGGCGTTCTGTTTGCCCTCGACAATGATATATGCGCCCTTGTTGAAACGCACCATCGTCAATTGTAAAGAAGTGGTCATACTAACTTCCGCCAGCTCCTTCGGTAGCCTTATTATACGAACCGCTGGAGCTATTTGTCAATCTTCGGGATGCCCGATAGAAGTATTAGCTATACAGCGGAAACTCACGACATAATTCAAGCACTTCGTTCTTCACACGTTGAACAGCGGCGTCGTCGCCCTTGCTCTTAAGCGCATCAAGAATCAGCCTGCCGATAACTTCCATTTCATTCACCCCCATACCACGAGTGGTCATGGCTGGCGCACCGATACGAATACCGGAGGTCACAAGCGGACTTTGTTGGTCAAAAGGAATACCATTTTTATTAACGGTGATGTTTGCCTCGTCCAGCATAGTCTCGGCCTGTTTACCGGTCAATCCGAAAGGCGTTACATCAATCAACATAAGATGATTATCGGTACCTCCCGACACAACTCGAGCCCCTCCCTCACTTAAAACGCTTGCAAGCCGTGATGCATTCTTTACAACGCTCCGCTGATACTCGGTGAAGCTTGGCTGCAAAGCCTCATGGAATGCAATAGCCTTGGCCGCAATAATGTGCATGAGCGGCCCACCCTGTATTCCCGGCATGACCGTGGAATCAACCAGTTCGGAGTACATCTTAGTCCGTCCGGACTTTGGAGCAGTAACACCGAAATCGTTTTCACGATCCTTGCCAATAAGAATGAGACCACCACGAGGTCCTCGCAGGGTTTTGTGCGTGGTAGTGGTAACAAAGTCCGAGTGCTTAACCGGACTTGGGTGTATGCCGGTGGCAACAAGTCCGGCTATATGTGCCATGTCTGTCAAAAGCAGAGCACCTACACTGTCCGCAACTTCTCTGAAGCGTTGGAAATCAATAACACGCGAATATGCCGATGCACCAGCAATAATAAGGCGTGGCTTTGCTGTTTCTGCCACTGCAGCAAGCTCATCGTAGTCTATAGTTTCGGTCTCTCGCGAAACGCCATAACTCACGATATTAAACAGTTTTCCTGAGAAGTTAACCTTCGCGCCGTGGGTAAGATGCCCTCCATGAGCCAGATTCATTCCGAGTATCGTGTCTCCGGGCTCAAGCACAGTGTGGTATATAGCCATATTTGCACTGCTACCGGAGTGAGGCTGCACGTTTGCATAATCACTCCCAAACAGCCTCTTAGCGCGGTCTCGCGCAAGGTTCTCGGCTTGATCTACGTACTCACACCCACCATAGTAGCGTTTGCCCGGATAACCCTCGGCGTATTTATTAGTAAGACAGCTCCCGGCTGCAGCCAGAACTGCAGCGCTGGCAAAGTTCTCCGAAGCTATTAGCTCAAGTTTTTCATGCTGCCGTGTGAGTTCACGCTCTATTACATCTGCAATCTCGGGATCCACTGACCGAATGCTGTCCACTAAAGACCTCCTTTGTAGCGCCTGCTGGGACCCCGCTCGGAAATTACGAACGGAGTTACTCGAACAAACCATAGAATAGGAAAAGCGGTATACCCTGTCAAGGAAGGCACTGATCCGCTAAGGTTCCACCGTACTCAACTCAATGGCGGGTCGACGCAGAATATATCCGGTCAGGTTCCCAACCCGCTCCTCAAATACCGACTGCAGCGCATATACCTGACTCCCGCTATCCGGTACAAGTTGCGAATCCGGCCGGATCGGCCTTCGACGAATGAGTCCGTTTGAAAAGGCTATACGCCGTCCATCCAGATTTCCGAAGTAAAACTCCACTGCATTTTGGTCGCCAGCGGCTTCAAGATAGAATCCTTCCGGTAGATACCCGTCGGTTAACGCAGGATCCACCGGAACCCAACCAAAATCTTGCAGATAATACTCAACCCAAAAATGGCGCACCACATCGTCATTCTCTAAAACAAGAAATCCTGCAATCATACGCGAAGGAATATCTGCAGCCCGGAGCAATGCTGTATATAAAGAAGCGTAGGCAAAGGCATCTCCGCTACCTGCCTCCCACGCCGATAGCGCATCTTCACCGGATGTTCCACTTGACAGAGCATCATAACTCATTTGATTTCGTAGCGCAGTTAAAAGCAGACCGGCTTTCAGGTGCGGGTTCCGTTGATAACCGACTGCAGCTCGGGCTGTCGAGCGAATTATCTCAGCTTCGCTTGGAACAAAAGCATCGGCGGAGCGGTGCTCGGTAAGGAACCGTACCGGCATGCGATATTGAAACGGTACCCGTGAATCCTGGATTTTGGTTCGTACCGGATAGCGTTCCACCTCAAACTCACGCTCAATGACCAGGCTATCTGTAGGTGCAAGATTGTCGAAACGTACCACCGCCATGTCGTCATACTCCGCATACGGTTCGCGGCTTTCACGGCGCAGAACGGTCCCCTGAGAAGCATCAGCCACAGGATGTGCCTGGTGAATGAACAGGATATTTTCATCACCGATGTCGGAGCGAGTTGTGGCATGGGAAAATGTAACCGTCTGGGTAAAAGCATAAAGAGAGGGCTCTTCAAACGACTTTTCTCCTACCGGCCGGAGCACAGACAATCTAAGCGGCTTACTTCTACCCCGGTCGGTGCGTACGACAACCCATCCGTCATCAACCCCATCGGGAACGCGTATCTGGATCTCGCGGTCGGTCCAGAGTTCGTAGTCGCGGTCGTCGGCCCCCACGCTCTTTTCCTGTATACCGTCCGGCCCGGAAAACCGGAAGATAACCTCTCCATCGAAACGTTGGTGCCCAAAGCGACGTCCACGGAGAACAAGAAGTTCACCAATACGCAGCTCGAGCGGCTCATTGTCAACCAAAAGCGGTGCGCTGGGATTTTCTGTGGTCGACTCCTCAGCTTGAGGGATGTCTCGATGATTCGTAAACAGAACGCCATCACTTAAGCCATGCACCGTAGAGACGTATAATAGTCCAGACCCGATCTCATTTGGCAACCGAAACCGAATCACTTGGTCTGACCATGAGGTGTAGGCGGCGTTAGGCAGATACGAACCACCAACGCGAACCCGGCCCTCCGCTCGACTGCTGCCGAAATGGCGCCCCTCAATCGTCACCGTTTCACCAGTCGCGGCACGGGTAGGTGTGACAGCTTCAATGACTGGGCGTCGAGATGACAGGGTAACGCTGGTGTACAAGACACCGATCAGAAGAATGAATACTAAGAAGGGAATGAGCAC
>CAZQIK010000185.1:0-4609 GCA_964593085.1 uncultured Spirochaeta sp. | reverse complement strand
AACGTCGAAACCCAAGAACGAGAGCGGGGAACCGACCCGAAACAAGCGCTCACTGTTGTCTATTGGGAAGATGCCGAAGTACTGAGTCTTACCCGCGGCACGTAGAAAAACCCGTCTCTCTGCTGCATAATACCAAAAGCGGGCCCCGGGAAATTGTAAACTCGAAAGCCGAGTATCAATTCCAAATTGAGCCAGCTCAATCTGTTCAAAGCTAAGCTCAGTGGGATCGATACCCACAAATATGCGACTTTGCTCTTGGTAGTGCCCCGGCAATGTCGCGGAGAGTGTCAGGACCGATAAGGCAGGGACTGAGGTAGCAAGGCGCCCGGTATCATCAACGGTCGCTTCGCTTCCGGGAAGTCCGGTCACGATGCTGCCAGGAAGGGCGAAAATTGTGAGCGGGGTTTGTTCCACAATCCGCACGAAACTGTCGCGTAGAGCCGTCTCCAGTGGTTCCCACAGACCGAGCGTGAGGACACGCAAGTCCACACGAAAGCCTGGGCGAATCACATCCCGCCACACCGTCGTTCCCCGCAGCAGATCGTATGCCACAAGCTCTACGGTTAGGTTTTCAAAGCCTCCGCTTGCGATCACATGTAGGATGCTGTCTGCGTTCACCGCACGGGCAATTGCCTCACGTGCAGCGGAGGAAGGTGGAACATCAGCATCCGGTGATTCTCTGATAACGACCGCATCGGTGGCCGCAGCCGCAGCAGTTAGTATAGAAGAGTAGAGAACGAAAGCTTGCTGCTCGCTCATAGTATCGGGTTCAATTTCAAGCAGAAAGAGCATGAAACGTGGCCGTGCGAGGGCATCCGAGCGGTGGACGTCCGTCGTTATCTGAGCGGTTGCCGCCACCGAAGCGGCAAGTAGCCAGAATGCCGGAAGCATGCGGCGAATCCAGTGTGCGGCTGACCTTGAGGCCGCTCGGCGCACGCGGCTGTTCTCGGTTACCACCACCGGCGGTACCTCGTCAATACTCTGGAGCCGGGGTCAAAGCGATACATGAACTGCTGCTCTCCCGTGGCCAGAAAAGCGAAAGAGCGGTTAAAAGAACGGTCTCCCACAATTTGTACCGGGCTTCCGTCGCTCCGAAGGCTTCCCGATGACGTCCAGGGGTGGTACTCGATCCAGCCGTCCCGTCGCCGTAAAAAAAATCCATCTGAAGTCGCGTGCGTGTCCAGCGGCCGGTCTGCATCTAGAGAGATAGGAAAATCATTGCTCGCGGTTGCGAGTTCTGTGAGACCGCCGTCGAGCAAATCAGGCAGGTTGAAACGGACAGCCATCACGCGCTGAGTCGCCGGTTGCGAAAGTAGTAGCGTCACTTGGTCGCTCGTAGGGTGAAACGCGGCGTTCAGCACTTGGAATCCCTCGGAGACAGACGACGGCCTATTGTCCGGCGGGAGTATAGCGATGGTATTGTCATTTGCAACGGTCCACGGAAAAGTGTCATCGGTATACTGAACCCACTCTAAATCGAATCCAGTAAACTCACCAGGTGGAAGCGAAAAAGCCAACGCTGAAGGCGTCGTGAAGTTGAGTGCCGTCACTCCTGGTCCCTCCACCCCAAGAAATGGAAGCGTATCCAATGCCAATCCATCTCTATCTAGAATCGTATTTCCCGCTAAAATGTTGCCGTCGGGCCCGAAAGCGAAGGGTCTCCCGAAGGTATCAAGGTCCGAGAGCGGGGCTGTAGTGTTGAGCAGATTGAGATCTGAGTCAAAAACCAGAAGGCGCCCGCGGTAGCGGAAACCCGATGAACCGCTTTCTGTCGGCGGTTCTACCAGTAGAAGCAACCTCGGATCCTCGTTTTCGCTTGCAACTACCTGCATTCGGTACTCTATTGATTCCGTACCGGACCAGATGGAGCCGACTTCGCTGTCAAGATCCACCGAAATATCAGTGTACCCAAGGAAGTCCGGGAACGGCGTGGTGAGCAGCACTTCGCATGCCGTGTTCAGCGACAAAACAAGCACCAAGGCACTAAGCGGCAGTAAGCGGCAGAAGCGCGGTTGCTTTACCATGAGAAGCGAGCCCCAACGCTGATAGGGACAATGCCGTCGGGTGTGCGCACCCAAAGACGGCCCAATGTGTTGTAGTCGGTGCCCAGCGCATAGCGTAGATCAGGACGTAAGAAAAACGAACTACGGTCCAGTTTTAGTTCTACAGTCGGCTCTCCTGCTATAAGATACCAGTCGTGGTAGTCACGACCTCCAAGACCGACCACGTCTGCGACAGTTACGCCAACACCGACTCCAAGATGGAAGCGCACCCGCGAGCGGTAATCTAACAAGATATAGTGCCCCACGCCGACACTGTAGTCAAAATACTGCACATCGCGCGCATCTTCCGAGGGTGCAGGCTGCAACATGCGATGGTGCTCGAGCGATACAAACAGCGTGTCGGGCACGATATGAAACCTGGCTGCAACTCCCACGCCCCGCGCCATACCGAAGGTCCAACGGAGACCAAGGTCAAAGCGTGTCTGCCGCAGCATCGGCGGAAGCTCAACAATGGACTCACGCGCGTTCAGTAGGAAGATGTCATCGATACTATGGTATCCAGGCTTCTCGGCATATATCCGTAAAGGAGTATCGATTTCATACTGAACGAATGGTACAAGCAACGAGCCTCCGGCAATGCGACCTACCAGACGATCGATAAAGAACACATCTGCCAACTCGCCGCCGCCACGAACAAGTACGCTCCTGACGATTCCTTCAGGCTCATCTGCAAGATGTTCGCCCGAGAGGTACCGCTCTACTACTGGTTCAAGGTCTGCGACTGCGGCTTCCACCCCTGCAAACACCGTAAGCCCCTGCCGGGCGCGAGCTAAAACACCCCCAAGCGGCACGTTGACCGTGGGGTCATACAGGATGAACTGCACGAAAAACTGGCCGTCGGTATTGAGGAAAAAGGCACCGATAACAAGGTCAGCGCCGCTGCTGTCCAGCGAAGCAAGAATTGCGGCTAACCGGCGCTCGGCGGGAACCGGCAGCGGATCTGCTGAGTGAGTGCCGGCAATAGAGAGTACAGCCATACCTTGTCGCGACAGCATCTGCTCCACACCGGTACGGAGGATTCGCGGCGTGACAGTGTCTTCAAGCGCCTCATCAAGGGGAGCTACCACCACCAGTACCTGGCGAAGTTGCCCGGTCTCCCCTGTTGCTGTTTGTGCAAAAAGGGGTGCCGAGGTCGCGGAGACCAAACAGAAAGCAATCGCGAGCAAGCCGGAATGAACAGTGAAGCTACCAGACCGGATGAGTTTCATTTGCTTGTCATCACCTCGACGCCGACCCAATCGTCGGGTGGGGCAGTTTGTTGGTAGCGCTGGCAACGCTCAATCATCATCTCACACAACTGATCGCCAGGTAACTCGGCAGCCACTCGTTGGAAAGCGTCTTGGGCTTCCGAAAAGTTACGGGAGAAGTAGTGCTCCATGGCCTCGTTGTGAATAGACCATGCATGTCTCTCAGCTTCCGACAGTATGCGTTTAGCCGTGTAAATGCGTAAACCACCAGCACGACCTTTCACGGCAACGGTGTCGACAAGGCGTGTCATAACCGTATCGCCCACCTGCTGTCGCAGATACTCCGAGAAGATGAGCGGTTGCTGGTAAAGTTTTGTTAGTCCCTCAAGCCGCGAGGCAACATTAACCATGTCTCCAATAACGGTATAGTCCATTTTCCGCTCGGTACCGATGTTGCCAACCGTGACAAGACCGTAGTTGATTCCTACTCCGATCTTGAACTCGGGAAGACCAAGAGCGGTTTGCTCGCGGTTGAATACTTCCACGCTCTCCACCATGGCCATACCCGCTTCCAACGCAGCCATCGCATCGTTCTCGCCATCCACCGGTGCGCCGAAAAACGCCATGATTGCATCACCAATATACTTGTCGATAATGCCGCCACGCTCCATGATCAGCTCGACCATAACCGAGAAATACCGGTTAAGCGAAGCTACCAAGACGTCCGGCTGCATTGATTCGGAAATAGAAGTGAAGCTGCGGATATCTGAAAAGAGCACCGCAAGTTCACGGTTTTCACCGACCAACATGGCTTCGGGATTTTGAAAAAAGCGGTCTATCAGTTCCTGCGGTACGTATTTTTGAAAGATAGTGCGAATTTTATGTTCACTCTTCTGCGCGAGCACCGCTTCGAAGGCGTAGCGCTTGATCCGGGAGTATGCTTTGTCGAGCTCGGAAACCATCACGTTGAAAGTCTGCGACATTTCCCCAATCTCGTCTTGGAAATGTACCGTGACGCGCGAGCTGAGATCATTGGAGGTGATGATCGAGCGCATCGCGCGCACGACCTGTGAGACCGGAGCGGTGAGACGCTTTACTACGAAAAAGAGCACCAAAGCGGTAATGATACCGGCAGCAAGGGTCACTATGACGGTTCGCATTGTAATTTGATTGAGGTCTCGATAGAAGGCCGCCCGTGTTTCAGTTACGAAGACCCGCCAGCCAAAGGGTTCAAAGTCAAAGCGGGATGCGACACGTTCTACGCCCCCAACGCTCAGTACAACTTGATCTCGGGCTGCCGTCACGGGTAGCTCTCTGATCGCCGACAGCTCCTGCGGTGTGAGCTCAACCGGAGAGGTT
>CAZQIK010000184.1:0-4639 GCA_964593085.1 uncultured Spirochaeta sp. | reverse complement strand
GAGTCGGCCCGACGCATTCCCGATCCGTCGTCATCTTGGAGCGCGTAGAGCGAGGCCTCATCTGGAATGGTGTCGACCACCGGATCGGGAATGCGTCGGGCCGACTCAGGGTTATTTATCGCGTAGGCTTCTTCATACAAAATCTTACGGGTGGTGCTGTTCTCTACGGTGTACTCAAGACCTTCCATTGTGCTGAGTGCGCGTGTAAGATTGTAGAGTCGCACGGATGTAAGCTGCGGTGCCTCGGTACTCGGATAGTAGTGGAGAGCTTCAAGCCCGAAACTTGGCGATACAGCCTCGGCGGTGCGGCGTATCCGCTCAGTTGCCGCTATGTCCGGTGCCAGTTGTGTTGTGACATTTCTTTTGTATTCGTGATCAAGCGGTGTGGCTTGGAGCAGAGTTTGAACCTGCACCGAGTTGAGCTCAGGGAAAAACTCTCGTGTTTCCTGCACCCGCTTTGCCTGGGGAGGTTGCTGTGCCCCAAGGTTTGGGGGGGTGCTTATCACGTGCCCGGTGAGTAGGAAGCCAATGAAGATTGCATAAAAGAAGGAGCTCATGATACAGTTAAGTATACTGGCTCACCGAAAACATGCGCAAGGGGAAATATGGGAAACCTGGTAGCCTTTACCGGCGGCGGAACGGGAGGACATGTTTTTCCTGGTATAGCCGTTATAGAAGCCTTACGTGACTACAACCTTACCGAGGTGTGCTGGATCGGCTCTCCTCGCGGCGTCGAACGTGAGATTATGGAGTCCTGGGGCATTGCCTTTTATGCTGTTCCGGCAGGTAAACTGCGGCGGTATTTCTCGCTTCATACCTTTATAGATGCTTTTCGTGTGCCAGCAGGCTTTCTTTGTGCGCTTTACCGACTAAAAAAAATTTCTCCGGCCTTCGTCTTCTCTAAAGGTGGATACGTGGCTGTGCCGGTGGTTGCTGCGGCACGCATGCTGGGAATCCCTTGCTACACTCATGACTCCGATCTTGATCCTGGATTAGCGACGAAGCTCAACAGTCGTTTTGTGGATAAAGTGTTGGTGGCCTACGAGCAGAGTAGAAATTACTTCGCACCGCGTATAAGGCCGAAGGTTGTTGTTACTGGGAACCCGGTTCGTAAGGCTGTCTCCGCTGGCGAGGCCAGTAGAGGCCGTAAGTTCTTGGGAATTAGATCGCAGCGCCAGCCGGTGCTTTTATTCCTCGGCGGTAGTCTTGGGGCTGCTGAGATAAACGCTCTCGTGAGCCAGGCTTTACCTCGCTTAAAAGATCGATGTTGTGTGGTGCATCAAACCGGGAACCAGGGCTGCAATGCGGATGTGCCCAGGAAAACTACTGGGGAGCTTGCTGAGCACGGCGACACAAGCTACTACGCGGCCTCCTTTTTTTCGTCTGAGTATCCTGACATTCTTGCAGCTGCTCAGCTGGTGGTATGTCGAGCGGGGGCGGGGACTGTGTGGGAGTTAGCGGTCAGCGGGATACCGGCTGTATTGATTCCCCTAGGTCTTGAAGGTTCCCGGGGTGACCAGCTGCGAAACGCCGAGTTATATGCTGCGACCGGTGCGGCCATAATACTGCCAAGTGGCGACACTACAGCCGACATCCTTGTTGACGAGATTCTTAGTTTGCTCGACGACCCCAAGACACTAGCGGATATGAGTACTGCCGCCCGCGGTTTTGCTGGTCGGGATGCCGCCGACACCATTGCTCAGATGATTAGTTGTGAGATACACGGTACAACTTTACGCTCTCAGGGTGACGGGCCGTTAGTCGAGACCACGCCCGACGACGGCGTGCCCGACGCACACGCGGGCGAGTGGTAGACAGCTATGGAACTTGTTCCAGTCGATATTGTATTTCTTATCATGGTGGTCTTCACGACAATTCGCGCAGGAATTCGTGGGTTTGTTAAAGAGATCATGTCGGTTGCTGCCGTATTTTTAGGAATTGGCGGTGCCGTGTTGTTTTCCGGAATACTGGCCGAACATGTGGAGCGCAATTTTGGTGAGTCAGTGTGGACTCAAGTAATTGCATTTCTGGCTTTGTTCCTTATTATCTACATTGTCGTAAAAATATTCGAAAACGCTCTCGATAGGCTTATAGAGCGAATACATCTGGCTGGTCTTGACCATGCAGCAGGCTTTTTCCTCGGAGTTGCAGAAGGATTACTGCTGGTATTCATTCTGCTGCTACTTATTCAGGTTCAGCCGATTGTGCGACCGGAGCTTCTCATTGCCGAGAGCGTCTTTGCACACACCCTTCTTCCACTATTGCCCTTTGCTGCACAATTCCTTAATTTGACGGCCGGAAATGTTTGAGAATATTCTTTCGCAACATCAGGTAGTAGCTCAACTTGCTGAGGATATACAGGTAAATAGCCTGCCCGCGGCACTCCTTTTTGAAGGGCCGGAGTTCAGTGGCAAACTATCCACCGCACTCGAACTAGCGCGGACTCTTGGCTGTCGTACCGAGGGGGCGCCGTGGTCCTGTACGTGTTCGTCCTGTAATGCGCACCGGCTACTCTTGGAACCTCGGACAATCCTGATCGGTGAACGCTACTTCATGCAAGAGATCGTGGTAGCGGAGTCTGTGCTACTGCGTGCCCGCAATGACGCAGCGACGTACCTTTATCAACGTGCTGTTCGGAAGTTGGCTCGACGCTTTGACGATTTCTTGTGGGCGGGTGATGAGGCTCGGCTTGGTAAGGCCTCGGCGCCGCTTGGAAAAATTACCGAAGCACTGGACGAAATTTCTCCAGGTCAGGAGTTGCCGACCGAGTCCTCGCTTGCAAAGCTCTGTACCGGTATCCAAAACTCGGCAAAAAAGCTGTGCGAGCTACTTCCCAGTGATAATATTCCGGTGGACGTTGTGCGACGCGTTTCTTCTTGGTCGCGAATGACAGCGGGCGAGGAACCTAAAGTTGTCATTTTTGAGAATGCAGATCGCATGCAGGAAAGTTCTCGGAATGCCCTACTAAAAACACTCGAAGAGCCGCCTAAGAATTCCTATTTTCTGCTGCTAAGCTCTCACAAGCGGGCGCTCATGCCCACTATACTTTCTCGTGTCCGTCCTTATCATTTCAGTGATCGGACCCCGGAGCAGGCAAGGGATGTGTTACGTCGAATTTTTCGTGATGACTCGGCGCAGAGTTCCAGTATTGCTGAGTACTTTGTGCGAACAGGCTTTGCGGGCGAGGTTGCCTTAGATAAACTCACAGAAGAGTATCTTGATGTCGTACGTGGGAAGTCGAGTGAGGATGTGCGTTCCGTCCTTGACCGGCTTGATAAGCAACTGAAGGCTGCTGGTGGCACAGAGTGGGCGCGGCGCTTTTTGGAGAGTTTGACAAACCAGTTGCACCGCAACTTTCGGGGCTCATCTGAGCAGGTAGAACTATCTAAACTTGAACAATGGGTAAAGACGATTGAGGATCATCGTGAGTACATTGAACTATATAGAATCCCCACGATTCAAGTTCTTGAGGGTCTTTACTTTAAGATGAAAGGATAGTTGTCGCGTGCGAAAGTTCATACAGCGGGCGCTTAACAAGCTCGAAAAACTTGACCGAGAGCGAATACATCATCTTATCTACGATATCGCCGTTGAGAATGAACGACTGGAGTTGGTACTGAACTCCATGAACGACGGAGTATTGGTGGCAGATGAAAGTCATCGGCTTGTCCTCCACAATAAACCGGTTGAGCGTCTTATACCCTTAACCTCAACAGAGCAGGGCGAGGGATTGGTTTGGGAGTTGATCGCCGATCCTCAGATTGCGGGCTTTCTGCAACGAACCCTGACTAATAACGAATCGATCATGAATCAAGAGTTTGCAATAGATACCGGTGGTCTTACGCGCATTCTCTCCTGTAGCGTGATGCCGCTGGTACGTAACGGGACGGTGCAAGGGAATATTTTGCGTGTTGAGGATATTTCTGAGAAGCGCAATCGTGAAGCACGCTTACGTCGTGCCGAAAGCTTGGCGTCTCTGACGACACTCGCGGCCGGAGTTGCTCACGAGATCAAGAATCCTCTGGGCTCCATAGGCATACACATTCAGTTGATTCAACGAGCCCTGGCGGCGGAAGGCCTTGGTGACAATGCATCGGTGCAAGGCAATTTACACGTAATCAATGAAGAAATTGAACGACTTAACAAGATTGTTGTCGACTTTCTCTTTGCCGTACGACCTATGGACGTCACTTTGGAATATGGCCATCTTAACGGTCTCCTGCAGGAACTCTTGGACTTTGTCAGTGTTGAGCTGGAGGAAGCTGGAATCAGAATTGAGATCGATCTCGTTAGCGAGCTGCCCGAGTTGCTCTTGGATGACAAGTATTTGAAGCACGCCTTGCTGAACATTGTTAAGAACGCTATTTCGGCAATGCCGGAAGGTGGGACGCTCAAGATAGACACGCGCCTTCGCGGTGATGAAGTTGTACTTCGCTTTACTGATAACGGTGTCGGTATGTCTGATCAGGTGCTTGAAAAAATTTTTGAGCCGTACTTCACCGCAAAAGATTTTGGTTCGGGTATTGGTTTGACTCTGGTATACAAAGTGTTACGGGAGCATAATGCTGAGATCTCGGTGGTATCACAGGAGGGGAAGGGTACGACTTTCACCATTACGTTCCGTGTGCCCCAAAAAGAG
>CAZQIK010000183.1:0-4646 GCA_964593085.1 uncultured Spirochaeta sp. | reverse complement strand
GGTTGACCGAACCGGTTACCGCAATATCCTGCCGCAACGGTAACTCTGCAATGGAGCTCAAAAGCACATATACCTCGCTCGAGGACGCCGAGTCTCCGTCTACCTCGATATAGGACTGTTCAAAACAAATAGACCCACGCACCGAAAGTGGAAAGTCTTGAGCATACTTTGATCGGAGATATCCCTCCAGAATGTACACACCTTTATCATGGATCTCTCCCGAAAGCCCGGACTCCCGCTCAATGTTGACAATCCCCTCGCTACCGGGGGCGGTACGCGCCGTAATCAGCATGGGCCGAGCAAAAGCGTAGTACCCCCTATCAAGTATCGCAAGCCCGTTGATGCATCCTACCGCCATGCCGGAAACGGAGACCAACAGTTCACCGGACAGTATCTGCTCGTCAATTTTTTCTTCCGGCAGGTTGGAAAAATACGCTCGCTCAGCGACGGCCGCTTCAACCGACTCTTGGGTAATTGAAGCGGCTTTACTGCGCCGTGCACAGTAGTCAGCCTCTCGTAACAAGTCAGCAATGCGGGAGAATCGCGTGCTGTACAGATGCCGAAACTCACTCAGGCGGACCGCTTGCTCAAGAATAGCAGCAATCCCACTTGCTTCAGGCTCAAGCAGTGCCTCCTGAGCCGCAATCATGCGCACAAATGCAATGTAACGTGCTGTGGTTTCGGCGTTGCGCGGCATAACGGAGTCAAACTCGGCAGTAACCTTGAAGAGCTTGCCGAAATCCTCGTCACTGTCATAGAGCGCATCGTACACCTGCTCGGCGGCAGTCACGATAAGCTTAAAGCGGACCTCTATCGGCTCCGGCCGGAGAAGCCCGGCAGACGACTGCGGACCGGGTATGGCGCGAATCTCGGTTATACCATCCTGCAATACCCTTTTGCAGGCCTGCCAGACATCTTCTTGGGTGAAAAGATCCTCCGCGCGTAGCACTAAAAAACCGCCGGACGCCTTCGCCACCGCACCAACACGCAGACTCTGATACCCGGGTAGGTCCGCGCCATCACCTCCGTGCATAGGCTCAATGCTGCCGAACATCGTGTGATAGTCCGGGTTACTCTCAAATACAACCGGTGCAGATAGAGAGTCAGTGTGATCAACCACTATATTAACGCCGTAACGCTGCAGCTGAACAGAGGCCTCGGTACCTGTCGCTGCCTCCGCTCCTGCCGCTCCGCCCTTAACCATAAATAGCGCCAGGTTTTCCAAGATGTCCTTGGTGAATGCATCAAGGTAGGTCTTCACCGCCGGTGCCGGAAACTCTTTGCTGAGCTGCCGCGTAGCTGCACGCAGTTCCGGCTCTATGGCCTTCCTGTGTAGTTCAATAAGCTCAATGTTGCGTTGTATCAGCGCTACGCAGTTGCTAAGGCCCGTACGAAATTTGCGCGCCTTTCCGGGCTCAAAGTACAACACGTGGGGCTCATAGGGGCAGCTAAAGTTATGGACATAGGCAATATCACGCAGGTCCGATGTATCTTCAGTAAACTCGGTAAGCACGCGTTCAACAGCGGTCCGCTTACCAACCCCGGATGGGCCGGTAACTATAACGTTGTAACCCCTATTACGTATCTCAAGCGCCATACGCAGGGCCCTCAAAGCCCTTGGTTGACCAATGATCCCAAACTCACCGTTCTCACCGTTGCCGGATAGTGCGGTCGCGGTCGCTTCAGTCGTCTGCTCGGACGTCTGGTCGGAAGCAGACATGCCTGCCTGTACTTCTTCCGGGCTAATGGCAAATGTGTAATCGTGCGAATGTGCTCTCAAACTCTGTTCGGCAGGCAGCTCTTCACCGGAACTCTCTCGTAGTTGATCGGCACCGTTGTTCTTTTCAATCATGTAATTCATATCATATCCTAAAGCAGTTGCACACGGCCAGAGTCTCGGCGTTTGCTGGCCAGTGTTTCGCTGGCCAGTGTTCCAGTGCGTCAAGACGGCTTGGAAAAAGCCAGCGGTCGTTCTATACTGCCGTTATGCTACTTCAGGAACTTGATCGCTATCTGCGATCCCACATGGCCATCGATGAGTTGCGGTCGGTCGACAAAAGCCTCAACGGCATTCAGGTTGGAAGACGTGACCAGGAGATCCGCCGAGTTGCGTGTGCGGTAGATGCCTGCGCCGAAACCTTTGACCGCGCCGCAGACTGGGAAGCGGACGTACTACTTGTGCATCACGGACTCTACTGGGGGCGTGAAATCCCGATTACCGGTGAGCATTATGAACGCATTCGAAAGCTCATAGATGCCGATATCGCGCTGTATGCAGTTCACCTGCCGCTGGACATGCACCCTGAATTCGGCAACAACGCTGAAATGGCAAAGGCGCTTCAGCTGCAGGAAACAAAACCGTTTGGAAGGTACCATGGCTACGAAATCGGCTTCTCCGGGCGTCTTGATCCCGTGCTTCCGCGCGAGAAAGTTGTAGACACCTTGTTTGCCGACTTAGGAAAGCCGTTGGCAATCCTCCCGTTTGGGCCGGACACGGTCGCTACTGTGGGTATTGTTTCCGGTGGTGCCGTCTTCGAGGTGGAGCAAGCAATAGAGCAGGGGCTCGACCTCTACATAACGGGCGACGCCTCACACACGGTCTACCATCGCTGCATGGAAGCCGGTATCAATGTAATTTTCGGTGGGCATTATGCCACGGAAGTCTGGGGACCGCGTGCCCTGGGTCAGCGGATATCGGAAGACCTGGGGCTCGACACGACCTTCATTGACGTCCCAACCGGACTTTAAGCGGCGTAGATAGTCCGCTTCGTAGGAGAAAACCAAACATCATGATCAGCCGTGAACAACTTAAACCTCTTTTTCTCGTACCGCTCATCACAATTATTGACCAGATGACAAAACAAATCGTGGTACTGAGTATTGAGCCAATATACTCAGGTGGCGCGATCGTTGAGGTCTTCGGTGACTTCCTTCGCTTCATTCACGCTCGCAATCCTGGAATCGCATTCAGCATTGGGCGTGACCTACCGGATCCTTTCCGTGGACTACTCTTTACCGCGGTACCGCTGGTTGTACTTGCGCTACTGCTAGCCTACTACCTGCGCACCAAGGAATTACCCCTGCTCTATCGCTACGCGGTAGCCGGGATACTTGGCGGGGGGGCTGGGAATCTTATCGACCGCCTGTTCCGGCCGGACGGTGTAGTAGACTTTATAGATGTACGAATCTACGGGCTCTTAGGCATGGAGCGCTGGCCAACCTTTAACGTGGCGGACGCCTGTGTTGTTGTGTCGGGTGTAGTGCTTTTTGTTGTAATGCTTCACGACGAGTTTCGTGGAGCAGCCAAGGATTCACGACAAGGACCGGAACAACCGTGACATCTAAAAACAAGAGACTTAACACCATACTGCTAATCGTGGCGGCAACAGTTCTGAACCTGGTAGTAATGGCGGTCCTGTACTTTGCACTTGTAATACTCTACGGACGCTTTGGAGCACCCTACATTCCACCTGAGTACGGAGCTGCAATACTGGTAGGTTTGTTTCTTGTTGTGGCGGCGTTTACGTATTTCGGCTATTACCACTTCATGCGCTTGCTTGCAGTGCGCTACGACATGGAGCGATATTTTGACCCGATATTCCCTAAAGGCAAACCCAAAAATGGTCCTCAGTAGCCGTCGGACATAGCGCGATTTTGGTCTTTCTTGTAGAGCTCTTGGTACACAAACCCGCGGTTCTTGAGCTTATCCTTGACTTCCTGTGGGAAGGGTAAATAGCGCCAGAAAATACCGCGAACCTCGCGGTCCAGCTTCTGCGTTCCCTCGCTCTCTTTTGTGATCCAGAGAATGTAGTCGCTAATGAATGCATCCTTGACATCACCCTTCATCTTGCGGTCGCTGAACCACTGATAGTACCAACCGGTAAGGCCTTCTTCCATCCAGTAATGCTGCGCCTTTTCCTTTGCGACCTGCCACCTAAGGTCTCCCACGGCCGAGATTATGGCCACTCGCAGGTCCTTGGGGTACATCGCAACCGCGAGTCGCCCTCGACTACCGGCGCGATTGAAGCGTTCAAACGGTTCCCAACACACGCCGTACTCGCCGTAACATGGAAGAAGCACGATGTTTGGTACAATTCGGTTGGTTTGTTGTTTAAAGGTACGCAGAAAGATGCCTGGATCCAGATGCTCTATACCGATAAGCGTGTTAATCACGTTTTCACGGGTTCCTAGATCATACATGCCGCCACGATAGTACTGTTTGAGGAGTAGCGGAAAATGATTGCCTTGGCGGCCAACCACAAGTTTTGCCATTTGCCGCACAGTATTGAGTTCGTCCACGACCATCTTCGCATCGACCTGGTAGCTGGTATCCTCGACCTCATCCGAATCTGCGTCCTTTGCGCTCAGCTCATCGAGTTGCTCCTGAAGCGACTCAAGATCACGAAGTTGCCGTTCAAGTTCACGATTCATGGTTGCCAGTTTACGAGTAAGATTTCCAATCTCGGTTAGTGAGCCCTTACGTCCATCATCGTAAGCCTGTCTGACACCCCCAAGATCATCACGAACTTCCGTTTCCTTCAGGCTTTCCGCATGCCCGCTCAATGCATTCTCGAGAATTTCCATCTCCTCGGCGTGATTGCGCATGAGAGCCGTCTGGGCCTGAAACTTACCACGTGTCTTTTCTA
>CAZQIK010000182.1:0-4675 GCA_964593085.1 uncultured Spirochaeta sp. | reverse complement strand
TTCGAGCAGGTTCTTGGCGAGGAAAGTGTAGCGCTTAGAACCTTCGTCGTCGCTGTCGTCGTCGGTGTAGTTAGGCACACGTTTCATCTTCTCAAAGATGATCTCACTATCCGATAGTTCTTCTTTCCCTTCATCAACGAGCTCTTCCTGGAACTGCTCGAGTTCTCGATCAATCAGGTTCGTGATAGTGCGGGCTATCTGGTCTTTAATAAGGTACTCGACTGTAGCTTGATACTGGAAGATAGGGCTAATGAGCTCGGAGTCAAGGATATTCACTGACAGTTTAACGTCCGAAACTGTTTTCGGCTTTGATGCATTATCTTTAAATGCACATTTAACAATGGAGTAAGCGTTCTCTCCGCGGATAAATGCACCGACATCGGTTTTCTGCCGCAGCAATGAGTTGGTGTCGTTCTCGAGATCATACAGTCCACGCTGTATATGTCCCTGAAGGTGGCCATACATGTTAACAATGGACTTCTCAATTTCACCAGTGTTGAACTTGTCTGCACCCGCAATCTGGTCAAGCATTTCCGAAATCTCTTTCGGTGTGTACCGAGCAAGAACGCGGTTCTCTTCCTTGTCCACGAAGTTTCGGATCTTCTTGACCATCTCATCTTCAGTGGTAACCATGTAACGATTGAACATGTTCTGGTAGTTCTGATTGAAGTAGTTATATAACTTTTCCTTCAACCCGCCCATGATTTCGAGATTTTCAAGGACTTCTGTCGGTAGCTTGACTGAAAAATCCTCTAGAATATTCTCAACTTCTTCGTTGATGAGCTGCTGATACTCCGCCTTCTGATTCCGGCCTTCCTGCGCGAGACTGTTGCGTGAACCAACCGCGGACGGCTTACGTGGGTGAAATACATTTGGACTTCTCGGTAAATCTGACATACCAAACTCCTTCCTTAATTTTCCGGTCTTTCCCAGAATTATTCAACAATTATAACACACAGCTGAAACACCGTCAGTCAATGCGTCCTCAACCTATCTCTATCCGATCTACTTTTGAGAATTATACCTCTAATCCGCGAATTTGCTCCTGAATAAACGCACGAAACCGCTCACTGGGTGATTGGCGCTGAAGCTCACTAAGTTCCCCTACGATCCGTTCGCGAGTGACTCCATCAACCTCCTCACTCTGATAGCGTGAGGTTAACCGCAAATACTTAGCGAAGTCAACGGCGACTTGATGCTCTATGTAATCGGTGGCAATTCCCCACAAAGTATCTCCCGGCTCGACAACGTGCACATCACCATCAGGGAGAACGAAATTACTTCCAGGAAAAATCCAATCCGGGTCTGGACCCAGACCTGGAATTTCACCTTTAGGCTGGCCTAGAGTCCTATAGTCATTCTCGGCTGCAATCGCATTCGTCCATACAATAATATCGTTAATAGTTGCAGTTAGGTTGTTGGACTCAATTCCCTCCGCCACAGCATCCGTCGTAGCGTCGACTCCCAGGTCACCGTCACCGGTTGTGGGGCCACCTCGGTCACCGGTGGCGTCTCCGTCCCTGGCATTGTCACTGCCAGCGTCACCGTCACCATCGGTTGGGTCTGCGTCATCACCCATGGCAGAATCCTCACCATCTCTCACACGAGTTTCAGGCATAACCGCCGGATCAGCTGTACTATCTGGATCCACCGGCTCAGGGGAATCGGTATCCAGCGGAGTGGGTGTCGGTGCGTCACCACGAACGCCGTCCGCAATCCTCTCCAGCGGCCCCGGAAGTGGAACACGAAGGAAAAAGGCAAGAAGGAGCAGTACGAGAATCCCAGCGACTACAGCAGCGGCTATTCCCGGCCCGCGCAGCGAGCGTGAGCTTTGCCGTGATGTGCTACCAACGCTGACAGCAAAGGCGGAAGCCTTGGTTTTCGAGTCTTTTTCGCTGGCCTTACCAGATGCCGAGGCCCGGCCTTTATCTGCTTCTGCGGGAGTGCCTTTTTTCGTTTCCGCCGTACTCCGCTGCTTTTTCGCATCAACGTCTTTTCTAGCAGTGGTTTTCTCAGCATCTTTTTCTCGTGCAGCGGCGCGAGCGGCTGCTTGCTCACGAAGCGTCATCCCCTTAGCAGACGCTTCCGGCGCCGACGGGACCTCAGATTTGGGGCGCTTTCGACGCGCCTTCTCGGTATCCAGTTCTTCGATAAGTCGATTCAAACGCGATCGTTCCGCGACGGAGTCGCGTTCGGCTTGGCTTTCCACGGCGCGGACACGGCGACGTGCCGCAATAGTTTGGGCCACACTAGCACGACTCAATCCCGGATGAGGAATAATTACGTTGTAAGCTCGCTTAGCATCAAGGTACACGGTCACCGAGTGTCTCATCTAGGAAGCCAGCTCCGGCGCAGCAGCAACCCGTTCATTCAGGAGTTCACTAAGTTTCCGGTACGAAGCCATGTGAGCTCCGGAGTCTATTCCTGCGCCCGCTACAACCACCGCGTTCTTCAGATACACGGGGAAAAGCGACTGCGGATCGTTTCGCGGAGACATCAGCCCGGCAGGCAACTCGGCAAAAGCCTTTTTGAACTCGGAAGCTTCACCTACAACAGCAAAAGCGTCACGCAAAAGCGTTAGCCCCTGCCTCTCACTTTCTGTCATAAGCCCAGAGTCTACAAACTGAGTAAAGTTAAGCGATGCTTCAAGAAGTTCCTGCATATCAGGAATACCGGATTGCATTCGATAAGGAACACCTTCACGCAACGGAATCTCATCATTATTTCCGTAACGGGAGACAATGAGGGTCCGTCGAGCTTTATTCACTGCGGCACCAACTATCGTGCTTGTGGAGCTTGGTTTGGCAGTAGCTGGGAACAGCGACAGTCGGACACCGCCATACTCAATACCAACGTCTTCCTCATTTTCGCCAGCGCCCCGCCTGAGCCGAAAGTCACCAGCCTTTAACCACTTGCCGACCGGCGCCGTGGCCATGTCTGCTTTAAGCACATGAGGCTTTGCTGCGGTAAACAGATCGATCAGGTTACGCAGGGCATCTGCATTGGAGCCAGCGACCAGAATAGACTTTGATGTGCGAGCGGCTCGTTTAAAGAGCCTTACCAGTCCCTCGCCAGGGTCCTCGGTAATGACTAAGTGCAACGTGTCAGGATCAACCCCCGCCAAAGCTAAATCACGGTAATACTCGCTATGAGGCCCAACCGCAGCTGTAGCTCCATTCTGGAAAAGGTAAACCTCACCACCGGCAACCATGCATCCAAGGCCCTGAAGCGAGTCCGGTCCGGTGCGAACAGGATCGCGGCGCAAAGCGTGTGAGATCTGCTCCACGCGTTCGCTATAGTGCAGATCTTCTTTGGCGCGCTTAGCGAGGTCGAAAACAGCACGATGATCCATTTTAAGCCGAATATTTGCATCTTCGTAAAAATATACATACGCGCCCGAATCGTCGGGAGACTCATCGGCAACCGTTTGATATCCTTCTGCAGGAATTTCGCGGTGTTGCAAGAAACTTTTGAATCGGTCTACAGTCTTGGGGTCGCCAACATATCGAAAATCGGAGGAACGGCGTAGATCGAGGTTGTGCTGCTCCACGAGTGGACTACCGGGGAAGGCATCACTCACAACAATAGAGTTGATGAGGGATTTCACGTTCTCCGGAAGCTCTTTTGAGTTACCTATTCGCACAAAAGGCCGGTAGTCGGAGGGCGTTCTTCCGACGTAAACCACGTAACACTCGGAGTCAACATGAAACACCCTACGTTCGGGCCGTCGACCGTAATCTTCCATTCCATCCCCTTCTTTGATGAATACTATACAATAATGCTACAATAGCAACAGATTTTACTACAAATAGCAATAAGGACACGATATGATTCATTCTGAACAACTTCGAACCAAGATTTTACCTATTGCCGGAGGAAAAGGCGGTGTAGGCAAGTCGGTAACGGCCGCGTCGCTTGGGATTCTCCTTGGCTCTTACGGAAAACGAACCGTGCTCGTCGATCTGGATCTTGGCGGTTCAAACCTCCATACGTATCTTGGCCGCAAGAACAACAAGATAGGCATTGGCAACTACCTTGCCTCCAAAGACATAAACATGGACGACATTCTTCAAACGACCGAACACGAAAACCTCCTTTTTATTGCTGGCGACGTTTTGGTTGAAGGATCTGCCAACATAAGCTACGGTCAGAAGCGCGGACTGATATCTGCACTCTCTAAGCTCGATGTTGACTTCATTCTCCTTGATCTTGGCTCAGGGACACACCAAAACGTTATTGATTTCTTCTTGGCCTCCAATTCAGGAATTATTGTCTCTACTCCCCAGGCACCGGCAATACTCAATTCCTACGCGTTCTTGAAGAATGCCGTTTTTCGTCATGTCCATCGTAGCGCTGGTTCGAATAAGAAAGTCTCTGAGTACCTAAAAAAGCTGCATGCAGAAACCACAGCTAACAGCACACCGCCCATGACGGAGATTGTGACCCGAATTAAGAAACTTGGCAAGAACATCGGAACCGACGTGGAGGACTTTCTCCAGGCATTTAAGCCCCATCTCATTCTAAACATGGCGCGCTCGCACCAAGATTTATCTATTGCTCGTAGTTTGCGTGACTTGAGCCGAAAGAACTTGGACGTTGAGCTCGCATGTCTCGGTGCAGTCTACTATGAACCGGAGATTAATCAGGCGGTTACGGAGCAGCGTCCTTTCATAAC
>CAZQIK010000181.1:0-4695 GCA_964593085.1 uncultured Spirochaeta sp. | reverse complement strand
TTGATGATTGGGGTGGCCCATGAGAACGTGAGCCAAACTACTTTTTCCAGAACCATTTACACCCATGAGCACGTGGATTTCACCTGTATGTATGGTGAGGTCTACCCCTTTGAGAATGGGAATTTGTTGGTCTGTATCTTCAGAAAAAACGGTAGAACACAGACCCTTAAGCTCCAACAACGGACTATTCATGAACGTATATCTCCTTACTTAGGTTACCCTAAGCTATCATATGCAAAATTTACGTGTCAATAAACGCTACGTGACAATAAACGAAAAAGCGATGTAGGCAAAAAGGCAGGTAAATGACCCGGCACCGGATGGTGCCGGGTCTGCGAGAATCTTTAACTTAACGTGAGAGCGATACTTACTTTGCAGCTGCGTAGTTGGCAGCAACTTGCTTCCAGTTAACTACGTTAAAAAAGTTCTCAATGTACTCGGCGCGTCGATTTTGGTACTTGAGGTAGTATGCATGCTCCCAGACATCAATCCCGAGAAGGGGCTTCTTGCCTTCCATAAGTGGATTGTCCTGGTTTGGAGTGCTCATGACTTCAAGCTTACCGTTATTTAGCACAAGCCAAGCCCAACCGCTACCGAATCGAGTCGTAGCTGCCGCAGTAAAGGCTGCCTTAAACTCGTCAAAGCTACCAAATGCAGATTTTATCGCGTCGGCCAGGTCACCCTCAGGTTCTCCGCCGCCATCCTTGCTCATAATTGTCCAAAAAAGACTGTGATTTGCGTGCCCACCTCCGTTGTTTCGTACGGCTGTTCGCTTAGCCTCGGGAACTTCATTGACCTTGGAAACAAGCTGCTCAACCGACATGTCGGCATACTCAGTGCCCTCAACTGCTGCGTTGAGCTTGGTTACATATCCTTCATGATGCTTATCATGGTGAATATGCATTGTCTGATCATCTATGTAGGGCTCAAGTGCGTTGTACTCATAGGGAAGTGATGGTGTGGTAAATGCCATATAATGCTCCTTGTTTTCAATTTTCGACTCATGTCTTTCATGAAACATACTGCGGTAAAGCGCCAGCGGCAAATCTTGATTAAATGTTTAAGCTAAGAAAACTTAAGAAAAAATCCCCAACCGAGCGAAAAAAAAGACGAAACGTGTCGTAGAGTACTGAAAGTAGCCCACCACGTGCCACATTAGCTTGAGCGACAAGCGGAGCTTCCACAACCGTGGTCTCGCCTACTCGCCAAACCGCACGACCATATCTGCGGCCACGCTGCACTGGGGCTTCAAGTTCGTTTTCGTACTCCAGTTCACCGACAAGCTTCGCGCGCAGACCTCGGGGAAGGGTAATACGTGGTGCTGCAGCAACGCCAAGTGCTACATCGGCCTGTTCTCCCTTCCATACCCGAATACCGGCAACCTCGGGCGCACCCAGCTCCAAGGTTTCAAACTCGTCAAAGCCGTAGTCTAACAGTGCTTTTCCATCGCGCGAGCGGTTTGCACCACCAAGGGCGTGGGTTTCTCCAGGGGCGCCCAGCAGCACCACAATAAGCCGGCGCCCGTCGCGCTCACCAGTGAGCGCAATGTTGTAGCCAGATGAAGGAATAAACCCGGTTTTGAGTCCGTCAACCCCCGGATAGTCCCACAGCAGGGTATTACGGTTGCGCTGAATAATAGGGGCCTCAACATGCGGGGCTACCAGGTTCTCAGCAGCCGGATATGCATATTCTTTGAGCGAATGGTACCTGCTCAGCGTTTCAGGCCAAGTACGTAGATACTGCCGGACAAACTCGGTAAACTCCCGTGCGGTAGTTTGGTTCAGCGGGCTGTATCCAGAGGGCTCCTCAAAGCGGGTGTGCTGCAGTCCTAAGCGCTCCATCTCTGAGTTCATTTCTTCTATAAACTGCGGCACACCTCCAGAGATATGATAGGCCAAGGCGGCGGCCGCATCGTTACCGGAGGGCACTGCAAGGCCGCGCAAAAGGCCGTCCACGGTGACTCGTTGTCCGGGCCCTAAAAACATGAGTGACGAGCCGGGCGGCATGTTATACGCATAGCTTTCAGGAGTAAGTTGCACTTCGTCTTGCAGCTCTATTCGTCCTGTTTCGCTAGCCCGGAGCGCCACGTACATCGCTGCCAGCTTCGTCAAAGAGGCTGGAGGAATGACGATATCGGCATTTTTCTCAAAGAGAACCGCTCCGGTCTCGGAGTCAAGCACCACTGCTGAGCGAGCCGAAATGTCCGGCGGCGTCGGGTACCACCGGCCAAGACCCTGAAGCGACTGCAGTGAGACATGCACACCGGGGGCACCGCGGGCACCGGGTGCAGAAAACAGCCCCGCAGAAGAGAAAAACAGGAGTAGCGGAACAAGCGCCGCCCACAGTGGAATAGACTTCATAGGGTTATACTACCGGATATCGACCCATGTGTTCAATTTGAAGATCGCTGGCGGTGCCATGCAGGCCTGCTGTGACGGTGGCTTTTGCTGTGCTATACTCGGGGCTATAGTGGATGCTCAGCACGACACCCCAACTCTCGCCTCGGCTCTCGTCTCCTCGCTCATACATCTTGTGTTTTCAATCCGTGGAGCCCTGTCGCTGGTGGGGTTGATGGCTGTGGCTCCAGCCCTGGCTATTATCATATTTAGCGGCTTTGAACACGGTAGCATGCTTGAACAGAATGTTAGGGATGATGTGCGTCGCCAGGCCGAGGCCTTTGCTCAGATCCAACAGCAAGTAACCAGCTCGGTTCAACAGAACTTGAGTACACTCGCCGCCGTTCAAGCATTGGAAGGCTCGAGCCGCGAACAGCAGGAAGCCCTTATGCAGCGGGTGTTGGACCGGAACCCGGAGTACGTGAACATGTCGTACACCGATACGCAAGGTATTGTTCAGGCATCGCCCCAACTCGAGCAAGAAACCAATCTTTCGGACCGCTCGCATATTCAAGATGTTTTGAAGCACGGCGGTTTTGCAGTTGGTAAGTACGTCGTTTCACGTTTTGGGCAGGAGGAATCTCTTGCCTTTGCTCACGCGGTTGCGGACGAACAAGGCCGTATCATTGGCGCAGTAGGCCTGGTGTACAGACTCAGTGCCTATGCCAAGATCTTTGATCAGCTGGAATTACCACCGCAGACCACGCTGAACCTGCTTGATCGCCAAGGGGTATCGCTGTTTTCCTATCCGGCTGGTAGGGGCGAGATTGGCATAAGCGAGGTTGGCGAACTCGGCCTTCCGTCCGCAAGCGCCGAAGGGGCCGGACTGGCCGCAATTGAGTATCCCTGCCCTGGCTGTGTCGCATTGGCAGGCCGCGATGGAACACGTCGTTACTACGCCACTCGTCCGCTATATCTGCCGGGGCAGGACACACCTTACCTAACCGTTATGCTTGGAATTCCCGAGGAACGTGCCCGAGCTCCAATGGTAGCTACCCTACGGCGCAACACCCTACTCATGGCTGGGTTGGTTGGAGTAGCACTTGTACTTGTTCAGTTCTTTGGAAATATAGTCTTTGGCCGCCGACTCCGCCGTCTGAATTTCGTTGCAGAACAGATTAGCCAAGGTCGCATCTCGGCAGATTTCGACCTACCCAGCGATCCGAGCGAAATTGGGCGTCTTGGCCGGCAAATGCAGAACATGGCAAATTCACTTGTGGCACGCAGCCACGAGCGCGACCTCAATGAGAAGTCCCTACACAACAGCTTGCAAGAGAAAGAAATGCTGCTGCAAGAGGTGCATCACCGCGTCAAGAATAACGTGCAATTGATTCTAAGCCTTGTTCGCCTCCAAAGCACCCAGACAAAAAGCGCCGCAGACGGTCAAGCAAACTTTGAAGCTTTTGCCTTAGCGCTGGAGGGACGTTTAGCGGCAATGTCCGAGGTACATGAGATGTTGTATGCCGATGTCGATGTATCCGAGATACGGCTTGATGAGTTCATCCCTCGGGTCAGCCGCCTCATACGTTCTATTTACGGGCAGCTTGATCCAGAGTTTCATCTTGAACCGGTTGCTCTTTCGCTGGAGCAGGCCGTACCGGTGGGCCTCATTTTCAACGAGTTCTTGACTAATGCCTATAAACATGGGATCTCACCTGCAGCTGCAGCCTCCGCCCAGAAACCACCCACTGCCCAGAAACCACCTCAAATCCTCCTCAATCGTGTAAGGAGCAGCATACAACTGGTTGTACGCGACTACGGCCCCGGCCTGCCACCGGGATTTGACCCGAATACTTCTACAGGACTTGGCTACACCCTTGTCCGGTCGCTGGCTACACAACTCGGCGGCACTGCAACCTGGACCAGTTCCGCTACGGGTACCATGACCGGGGGCAACGCCGGTGCCAGTTCCGGCACAACCGCTACGCTTGAGTTTGACCTGGGATAGACACATTGACCTGCCCAGCACTCCGACCATGACAGAAGCACATGCCTGTTGTCTCTGAAAAGTTTCTCTGGAGATTGTCTCTCGAAATTCCTTGTAGTACGGCTTAGATGAAGCACGGCCGTAGGTTGATGGTGATGCGGCTGGCCGCGTCCAGCCGAACCGCGTCCAGCCGGTGGGGCTGGGCCTGCTGCTTATTGTCTGTGGTTCGAGCTCAGGCAGGATGAAACGAAGGCCACCACTTTGTCGCGCTGGCGGGTGCGGGTATAGTAGTTTGGCTGCTGTTGATACCCGGTGAGCCCGGTAAAGAACGGAAAGAGCGTTCCGTGGCGCTGCTCCCCTTGAGGCGACTCC
>CAZQIK010000180.1:0-4703 GCA_964593085.1 uncultured Spirochaeta sp. | reverse complement strand
ATACTCGTAGAATGCCCGCCTATTACGTGCAAGAACCTTGACTCCTTCCATCAGCCCCGCTCCCCGGGCACCACGACAAGCCGAAAACCTAAAAAGGGACTGCACCACGCAGGGTGCTGCGCACCGCGTGTAGAGGGTTCAACCTCATTTGAACTGTTGACCCAGGCGCCACCGCGAACCACACGTTCGATGCCTGCAGATTCGACGGCATCACCCATTAGATAGGAAGCAGGAGCAAAATAGTCACGTTGCCACTCCCAGACATTGCCTTGCATGTGATAGAGACCAAGGTTGCCTTGTTCGCCCTGCGCCGCAGGTCGTGGTCCGGCGTTTTGTCTTTCGCGGAAGTTCCCTGGAAAGAGGTCTGAGCCGTCCAGAACAGTAGCCCACTCGAACTCAGCCTCTCGCGGCAGCCTAACTTGCCAGGCCGGATAGGCATTGGATACGCGTCTATCAAACCACTCTGCATACGCTTCCGCTGCATAATAAGAAACGAAGGTTACCGGTAATGCCGGGTTCATATCGTCAGACCAATCCCGCAAATAGTCCTGTGTAACGTATCCGGCATCAATCAGCTCTTCCGTGTTGTCCGGCCCCCACATAGGGTTCTCATCAAGAAACGCGGAATACTCAGACCGCGTAACCACGTGCTCCATGATTTCAAAGCTCGGAACCTCTTTACTCCACGGAAGTTCCAAATTAGACGGTTCACGCCCCTGCCTTGATTGCCCTAACGCGACGCGACCAGCGGGAACTTGCACGAAAGAGGTACCAAGAAGTGTCCGGCGCTCATTCAGCAGCTCGGTAGGAAGCTCCTCGTAGCTTAGCGCCACCAGAGCGGTGGACTTTTGTTCAACAAAGTTACGAAACCCGGGGGCGGCGTTGAGTCTCTCAGCCTCTGGCCGGGGGAGCGCCTCGCTCAGGAGTACCGGCAGCGCCTCCGCATCATTGTGAAGATGTGCAAAAAACTGCACAGTTGCAATTATGCCCCCCGGTCCAACGGCAGCTCCGGCAGTATGCAACAAAGCAGCCGCTCGAACATAGTCCCGCAATAAAGAGGGGGCAACTGTATGTGCAACGCTTTGCATGAGAACTTCCCGGCCGGTGTCAATACGTTTGCTACCGACCGGAACCGGCGCGGCTGTCATGAGTAGATCCATGCCTTGCGAAAGCACCGGAGGAAATCTATGGTGTGTGCTCGATTTTCCAACTGCAGCCCAACCCGCGTAGTCACGGACGGCCGAGCTAAGCACCAAGTTGAGTTGCGCGTCCTCAAGCGGCAAATGGGAGTAATGCACAAGCTGACGTGGAAAAAACAGGCTCCCAAAAACACGACCCGAGACATTAATCTCGGTGGCCTGCGGGTCAATCCCCGGCATGCGATACTCTACCCGGTAGTTGCCAGCGGGTAGGAATATCTCAAGGGGAGTGCTGCCCCTGCGAGTACCGTTGAGATAGATCTCGGCGCCAACTGGATCGCTTGCAAAACTCACCCGACTTCCGTGTCGAACTATTCCTGGCACTATAAAAACAGCAAAAAGAACCAGCACCGCTGCGCTCAGGTAAAGAACCGGTATGTACCGGTGAGGGCTAAACCCAAACAGCGGTCCGAGTTTGACTGTGTCCTTGACTGTGTCTGCGTCCGGCTGCTTGGCGGAGCGTGTTTTTGTGCGGGAATCCATTCCGGCGATTATAGGTTCCGCGGACTCTGCTTGTCAATTCAAGTCCGCTATGCTAATGTCGACCGCGATGAAAGCATCCGGAACAGCGGCAGACCGTCTCGTTACTTTTACCGAGCGTGTGTTAACTCGCCGGCGACGCCGCCGACGCCGTATTGAAGAGAAACAACGAAAGAAGAATATCATCGTGGACTGGCTGGAAGCGTTTCTCTGGGCGGCCATTGTCGTACTCCTCATAAATCAGTATTTACTGCAGGCGTATCAGATTCCCTCCGGCTCGATGATAGATACACTTCTTGAACAGGACCGCGTTTTTGTCAATAAGATTATTTATGGACCGGAATTGATTCCGAGTATGCTCAAGGTACCCAGCCCGGTACAACCGGAACGAAACGAAGTTATTATCTTTGAGAATCCCTCGTACATAAGCCGTGGACCTGGCTTTGAGGTTCTACAACGGCTAATCTACATGGTTACGCTTTCTATGGTGGACATTAATCGGGACGAGCTTGGCCGTCCGCGGGCCCAGTTTCTGATCAAACGCGCCGTCGGCGTAGCGGGTGACCGTTTTCGTAATCGCGATGGTGTTATCGAAATACTGCCCCAGGGCGCGGCGGAGTGGATGAGTGAGGTCTCGTTCCAGGAAAAAGCAGGAATTAGCTATCCGGTTAATCGCATGCTTGATCCGAATGACTACGTTATCCTGCGGGCTGGAGCCCGCGCGGCTGGACTGCAAGATGTAGGCGTTCCGCTAAATCAGGAACAGGACGCGAATCTTCGGGCGGCTTCGCACGTGCAATATCCAGATGGTATATACATCGACACCTTTCGTAGCGAGATACGCTACATGGCACGCCCCTATGATTCTCGCTTGCGTTCGCGTCGATTCTTTCACGAGCAAGGCTGGTACGTGCCTGCAGGCCGGATACTGCCAATGGGAGACAACCGCGACAACTCACTTGACGGTCGTTCCTTCGGGAGCATTAGCATGGAGCGAGTGCTTGGTAAGGGAATGATTAAGTATTGGCCACCGAGCCGCATTGGGCCTATTCAATAAGTACCAGATAGACGCCAGATAAAGGAAACCGCTGAATGGCATTTTTTCGCCGATCAAGATCATACTCGCTGTACCGGCAGGAACGCTCCGGCAAGAGAGTGCAACGGTTCGCACGTTTAGTGATTCAGCTCTTCCTTGTGTATGTCTTCGTGACCGGCCTCTTTGCCCGTTCTTACCTTGTAGAGACGGTTGCTATGCAACCGACACTGCGTGAAGGCGAGCGTATTATTGCAACGCCCCTGAGTTATGGGACACGAGTTCCGGTTGTTGATATTCGTCTACCTGGTCTTGGCGAGCCGCAACGTGGGGACCTGGTTCTGGTTGAGCCCCCATATTATCGCCCGCCAAACCTGCTGGTAAGGATTGCGGCTCCAGTCGTGAGTTTTATCTCAGGTCAGCGATATCAGTTGACGGAAGGCACGGAAGGCTCGTGGCAGCGAGCACTGGTGCTCAAGCGCGTAGTGGGACTTCCTGGTGACACCATCCGTTTTACCGACTACACAGCCTATATACAAGCTGCTGGCTCGGCAGCCTACCTTCCCGAGGGTGCGGTCAACGAGGGGACACGTTACGAAATTGCTATAGGACGCTCGCCAAATGTTCACCGGTCCGGCGATCCATTTGGCGGCAACTATGAGGAACGCACGCTTGGTGAGAACGAGTACTTTGTAGCTGGCGATAACCGTAGCGCATCGCTTGATTCCCGCCATTGGGACTCCGTGCCGCGGGAGTCCTTACATTCTCGGGTCATTATGCGCTACTATCCATTCAGCCGATTGGGACGGCCGTGAGGTCATTTGACTTTTTGACTTACGGTCGGAACGGATACCCAAGAGCTTTAACTTGACACGCCCTATACGGCGCGTGGTACTTTTTGCGCGCCTTATAGGGTAGCTTTTTCAAGGAGGGACGATGTCCGGCCACAGCAAGTGGGCGACTATTCGCCACAAAAAAGGAGCCGCAGACGCTAAACGCGGCAAAGTATTTACTAAACTCATTAAAGAAATCACGGTCGCCTCACGTATTGGTGGCGGAGATCCTGAATCTAACCCACGTTTGCGAACCGCAGTCCTGAAGGCGCGCGCCGCCAATATGCCAAAGGAGAACATTGATCGCGGCATAAAGAAAGGCACAGGGGACCTCGAAGGCGTGGACTACGTTGAAATTGTCTACGAAGGTTATGGGCCCGGTGGAGTTGCTATTATGGTCGAGGCGCTTACCGACAACCGCAATCGGACTGCAGCGGATGTACGAAGTATTTTTTCAAAAGGTGGCGGCAATTTGGGAGAGTCCGGCTGCGTTTCCTATCTTTTCCAGCGCAAGGGGATGATCGCCTACGATGCCTCGGAATATGACGAGGAACAGATCTTCGAGAAGGCACTCGAAGCCGGAGCCGAAGACGTAGAGCTTTCCGGTGATGTATATGAGGTCACCTGTAGCCCCGATAGCTTTGAAACCGTAGTTAGCTTCATGGAAGAAGCAGGGTTCACGCACGAGAGCGCCGAGGTAGGTATGGTGCCAGATGCTACGGTTGCATTAGATCATGAAGGGACAGCAAAAGCACTCCGGATGATAGAAAACCTCGACGACCATGATGATGTACAAGAGGTCAGTTCCAATATAGACATACCCGACGACTTTGACCCGGATGCTTAAACCTGGGCTTGCCCTGTAATGAAGATCATTTTAGGTCTTGATCCCGGACTTGCCTCCACCGGATACGGGGTTATTGCGGGTGAGCAAGGGAGAATTCGTCACCTGGCACATGGTGTTATTCACACCGACAGTGGATTACAGCATGGTCGGCGACTCGCCATTATCCACGAGCAACTTGGTGAGTTGTGCACGCGTTGGGTACCGACCGAGGCAGCAGTCGAAAAACTGTTTTTTGCACGAAATGCCGTGAGTGCTATTGCGGTTGCTGAAGCACGTGGGGTCACATTGTGTGCATTAGAACAGCATGGCGT
>CAZQIK010000179.1:0-4704 GCA_964593085.1 uncultured Spirochaeta sp. | reverse complement strand
CGCTGTTAAGACCGGGTCATGTTCAATTTACTCCGGCCGAGAATCCACCGGTCATCTCGGGAGGCGCCCCGGTACAGGAACAAGACATAGAGGCAGATTTTATTGTGCTTGCCACAGGATCCGAGCCGACATTTGCCCCCAACGTCAAACCTGACGGTAAGTTGGTTATTGCTCCCCGTCATACCAAGATGCTTGCCGATATTCCTGAATCGCTCATCATGGTGGGTGGTGGAATAACCGGCGTTGAGTATGCAGAGGCCTTTGCCCGTCTTGGGACTCAGGTTACTCTGTTAAGTTCGCGCGAGATACTGCCACGCTTTGACCGTGAGTACGTGGGGCTGCTCCAGTCGCATTTGGAAGATTGCGGTGTAAGCTTGTTTGCTGGTAGTCGCGTGATCTCGGTCGATGTAGCCGCAGACCAGTCGTCCTTGCGGTCGGTAACGGCACACACCGAGGACGGCTCGGAACACACCGCCTCTATGGCCTTCATTGCAACCGGCCGTGCCGCTGATCTGGGGTTTGTTGGGCTTGGAGAGGAGGAGCGTGGCAGATTGCTGGACCCAAGTGGCACCTTCATTCAAACCGATGCCGCTGGCCGGACGCGCTTACCAGGGGTCTATGCTTGTGGTGATGCAGCTGGCCCACCATTTACCGCGAACCACGCGCTGCACCAGGCCAGGCGTGTTGCAGCCGCTATTACGGGGCTGCCAGTCCCCACCGCGGGCGCCACCGCCAACGCCACGGCCAGCGCCGCCCCGCTCACCACCCGACCACTCATAGAAGCCATCTACACCGACCCACAGCTGGTGCAGATTGGAACGGTACTGCCATCCTCCGGCCTCTCGGTTGACATCACCGAGCACCGCCGAGATTGGAATAACTCTATGCTGAGTTTTCTGCCAACCGCCGCTTCTCGCGGGGGAGGCGTTGTTGCCGCCCGCGGTGAGCTTAAGGTGCAGCTTGACTCGGACGGTCTCATCCTGGGCGCGGCAGCCATTGGGCCCAGCGCGGCCGAGGTCTTGGCTCCACTCCAGCTGGCAATGCAACACGGGCTCAGTTGGGATGCTCTCACGGCCGAGCCCTTTGGGTATCCTACCTGGAGCGAAGTTCTGACCGGCTCCGAAGCTTCATGAGCAAGCTCTTTGAGGAACTTGACTATCGTGAGACGCCGCTAGGTGAACTGTTTCTGCGCCGCCGACGGCACATCGGGCTAGATGCCGATATTTACGAAATCAAACTTGGTGAAGATTTTCTCATGTCAAGTCTGTTCACCTCCTCGGAGTTAGCCCTTGGGCGGCTCGGCGTTGCCCGGGCCAGCGAGAACCGGCGTGCACGACCGGATGAGCTGCGCGTAGAGCACAAGCTCGACGTTGTTGTCGGCGGACTTGGCCTGGGGTATACCGCGGCGGCGGTGCTGGAAAGAGAGGCCACCGGCTCGCTGTGTGTGGTGGAGTACCTTGAGCCGGTCATTGAGTGGCACCGTCAGGGGTTGCTTCCCACCTCGTCGAACCTCATTCAAGATGCGCGATGTAGTTTTCTGCAGGGCGATTTCTTTGCCCTTGCCTCCTCCACAGAGGGCTTTGACCCGGTACAGCCGGGGAGACGCTTTGACGCGATACTTGTCGACATCGACCACACTCCGGATCAATGGCTTAATCCCAGCAACGAGTCGTTTTATCATCCGGACGGACTGCGGCGTCTAAAGAGCCATTTAAACTCCGGTGGCGTGTTCGGGCTATGGTCCAACGAGCCTGCCGATGCCGAGTTCACACAACGCCTTGCCGCCATTTTTGGAGCTGCATATGCGGAACCGGTCGTGTTCCATAACCCCCTGCAAAACCGTGAATTTACTCAGAGCGTATACATCGCGACAGCTGAGTCAAATGACGGTTTTCCATACCCGGAGTAGATACCATGTCTGCAACCCTACCGCTTTATTACGAAGACCCTGACCTTTACGAGTTCAACGCCACTATTCTACAGCTGGGCGCCCACGCGAGTTCCGGCGGCTGTGAGATTGTACTTGACCGAACAGCGTTCTACCCCGAAGGCGGCGGACAGCCAGCCGACCGAGGCACTATTGGTGGGCTGCCGGTGACGCAGGTGAGCAAAGACAATGGAGTTATCCTGCACCGAGTCGCGAGCCCCTGCGAGGCGCTACCGGAGGGCTTTGTGGTTGGTGCCGAGGTGGGCTGCAGGGTGGACGAGGAGTGGCGGCGCGAGTACAAACAACAGCATACCGGGCAGCACATTATTTCAGCTGCGCTGCTTGAGGTGGCCGATGCGGCCACAGTTTCGGTGCACCAGGGGGCGGAGTACCTTACCGTGGAGGTAGAGCGTGACACTATCTTGGAAGCACAACTTGAGGCGGTAGAGCGGCGTGCAAACGAGATTATTGAGGCCGATGTTCCGGTAACAACAGTTTGGGTGACCGATGCGGATATCGAGTCCTATCCCCTACGACGCAAACCAAAGGTGACCGGCAGTATTCGGCTGGTCATGGTTGGCGAGTTTGACTGTGTTGCCTGTGGTGGGGTGCATGTGCAGCGCAGCGGCGAGGTGCGGCTTGTTCACTGTATTGGTGTCGAGCGCATTCGTGGACGGGGGCGCACAATTTGGAAGATCGGTGACCGGGCCCTTGCGGATTACCGGCTCAAGTGCGGTCTAGTGCGGGAGTTGGTCGATGTCTTTTCAGCTCCGGTGCCGGAACTATCGGCTAAGGTTCACGCCAAGCTCAACGAGCACACAGAGCTGGTGCGGCGCCTTGGACTGCTTGAGCGCAGGTTGGCCGAGGAAACGGCCGTTCGGCTCCTGCAGTCGGTAGCAGACTCCGAGAACGGCGTAGCTCAAGAGACTCGTGTGGACCCCCATGCTGGCATAGTGACCGCGGCTTTTGAAAACGAAGCAAAAGGATTCCTGCGGCTGGTTGGCGAGCGTCTGGCGGCCAAGAGCGGCGTTGCTGCCTGCCTGCTTAACCGAAAAGAAGACTCAGTTGAGTGGGTTATTGCAGTTTCCCCCGACCGTGAGTTTGAGTTCAATGCGTTCCGGCCAGAGCTTTTTCGTATTGTGGCTGGAAAAGGCGGAGGCAAGAGCCCTGTTTGGCAAGGCGGCGGCTCGGAAACTGACTGCGCAGCTGCACTGTTTAGCGCGTTTTTCACGCATATGGGGTAGTATAGAGGGGGCAGAGCACGTAGAGAAAGCTCGTTAACGGCATTTGCAATGTTTTCCGATATCCTGAATAATGTTTAATTGTGAGTGCAACAAACAACCCTAATTCTTTGGACGGACGTCTGCGGAACCTTATGCAGGAGCGCATTCTCATCTTAGACGGTGCTATGGGCACGATGATCCAGGCCCATGAACTACAAGAAGCTGATTTTCGCGGCACACGTTTTGCCAATTTTCCTACATTGTCGGCAGACGATGCTGCGGCGCGGGAAGCATGGGAAAAGGCCCATGCGGAGTTACCGGACGCGCCTGCCCCCGGTGTGAATCGCGAAGGCAACCTTGGCGGCAACAACGACTTCTTAACCCTTACCCAACCGGAGATCATCTCCGGAATACATGAACAATTCCTTGCCGCCGGGGCCGATATTATTGAAACCAATACCTTCAACTCTACCACGGTGTCGCAGGCCGACTATGCTACCGAGTTTCTGGTGCATGAGCTCAATAAACAAGGCGCAGCGATTGCCCGCGCGGCCGCCGACAAGTTTACAGCACAAACTCCCGACAAACCGCGGTTTGTCGCCGGTGTTTTAGGGCCGACCAGCCGCACCTTGTCTATGTCCCCCGATGTCAACGACCCCGGATTTAGGGCCATTAGCTTTGACTACTTAGCTGCGGTCTATCGCGAAGCCGCGCTCGGGCTGATAGAGGGTGGGGCGGACCTCATCCTTATTGAGACCATATTTGACACCCTCAACGCAAAAGCCGCAATCTACGCGCTGCTCACGCTGTTTGACGAGCTGGATCGGCGCTTACCAATTATGATCTCAGGAACCATTACCGACCAAAGCGGCCGCACCCTCTCGGGCCAGACCGCCGAGGCCTTTCTCTACTCGGTCTTGCATGCGAACCCAATCTCGGTGGGTTTTAACTGTGCTTTAGGCGCCGACGACCTGCGAGAGCACGTTGAGAGTATTTCCGAGATCGCCCCCTGTGCGGTGAGTACCCATCCAAACGCTGGTTTGCCGAACGAGTTTGGCGGCTATGATCACACGCCGGAGTACATGGCTAAGGTGCTCGGCTCCTTTGCCGCAGACGGCTTACTTAACATTGTAGGCGGCTGTTGTGGGACGACCCCTGAGCACATTAAAGCAATTGCAGCTGCGGTTGCTGCCCAGGATAAACCACGCACGATTCTCGAACGAAGCCACATCACCGCGCTGTCCGGTTTAGAGCCGCTGGTGCTTACCAAGGACCTGGGCTTTGTGAATGTAGGCGAACGAACTAACGTTACTGGATCAAGGCGTTTTGCCAGACTTATCCGTGAGAAAGACCATGCTACCGCGCTTGACGTAGCCCGGGAGCAAGTCGACGGTGGTGCGCAAATGATAGACATCAATATGGATGAGGGCATGCTTGAGTCTGCCGAAGAGATGTCTACTTTCCTTAAACTCGTGGCTTCAGAGCCCGACATCTCGCGGGTTCCAATCATGATCGACAGTTCAAAATGGTCCGTGCTGCAGTCCGGGTTGCGCT